>NZ_JBHWWZ010000035.1:0-50108 GCF_042730275.1 Rhodococcus sp. NPDC060086 | reverse complement strand
CTTTGGCCTGGTTCCAGTCCTTGCGAAGGTTGTAGGCGGACCAGCTCACGCTCGGTGTCAGATCCGGGTCGGCGATGCCGTAGGAACGCTCCGCGCCGCGCTGGTCGAGGTTCGCCTTCACCCGCGCCAGGCCCCAGTTGAACGCGAAACGCTGCGCACCGCAATGCGACCGGAGCTGTTGCTCCTGCCCGATGGTGGGATCGAGCGCGAATCGGTAGGCCTGGATCACCGACCTCATCCGGTCGCCTCACCCGCAGCGGCCCGGATGCCCGCCTCGGCGCGGCGCCGCGCGGAGCGGCGGCCGTACAGCCGAGCGCACATCGACGTCAACACCTCGACCATGTCCGCGACCAGATCATCGTTGATCTCGGCGTCGTCGAGGACCACGATGCGGCGGCCGGATGCCGACAGCGCAGCCTCGAGATGCTCGACACCGAACCGGGCCAACCTGTCACGGTGCTCAACCACGATCGTCGTCACCGACGGATCCGCCAGCAGCTTCCGCAGTTTCGGGCGATGAGCGTTGAGCCCGGAACCAAGCTCGGTCACCGTCGCCGAGAGCACGATCCCGCGCTCACCGCACCGCTCGGCCACCCGACCCGCCTGCCGTTCCAGATCCGCCCGCTGATCCGACGACGACACCCTGCAATACGCCACCGCCGCACCATCCGTCGCAGCGACAGGAGGGGCGACCAGGATCGTCCCGGTCGGAAGCTGACGAGCAGACACAGGCAACGTCCCAGCATGAAACCAGTTCAACGCGGTCCGGTACGAAACCCCCTGACCGGCAGCCCACTCCTTCAACCTCACATACACAAAACTACATCAAATAACGCAAACTTACTCGATATGGCGAACAGTTGACACCCCGCAGCGTTCACTTCGTTCAGAATCGAGAACGGTGTGCCTGATTCCGCGAGCGCACCGATGACGCCCGGCATCAACCGGTACCTGCCTTCGGCGCGCTGGTACGGGTCGGTGTCGGTGCCGAGCGCCACGTGTTCGTGCTTCCAGGACTTGCGGGCGAGTTCTCGACGCAGAACGGCTGCGACATTGGTCTCGAAGGCGTGATGCCTCGGGAGTCTTGTTCAGCGCACTCTTGCACAACACGTCGTGGAAGGTGATTCCGTCGAATTCGAGTGTCTGCACACGACGTACGAGGTCGGAGCGCTCGAACCCGGGCAGTGCACCGTCGTCAGCGTCCACCGCCTGTGTCGTCCACCGCATACTCAGAGTCGAACACATGTACGATAAACTGTCAACCGCACCACCGAATCGATGTTCGACCACCCCCGCAACTCATCCGGCGACCAAGGCCCGGTCGCACCGCCCGACGCCTCGAGCTAAAGTGCTCCTCACGTTGATATCGAGGGGGGTTCGATGAGCGGTTTGATTCCCGGTGCCGGAATCCGGGTGGTTCCCGACGGCGTCCGACTGTACGGAAGTACCAATATTCAAGCAGCAGAACATGTTGCACAGGCCGGATCGATGGATCTTGGGGCAAATGTGGCGTCACTGAGTCCGGCCATGGGGTTGATCGGGGCCGATTTTCTCGCCGCCTTCGTGGCTGCGCAGAGCGAGCACACGCGCGCGGTAGGGCAATTGACACTCGCGTACGCATCCAATGGCGTTGCCGCCCATGAGGCCGCTGCCGCATACGACGGAACCGACGCCGCGACGTCCATTGCGCTCGCCAGTTCCGGCGGGAGCTCGGTGTGAACACCGTCGCGCCGATCCAGGCGCCCGAGGTCTCCCCGACCGTGCTCGACGCCCTGCGTGCGTCGCCGGTGGCACCCGTACTCGATATGCCTCTTCCGCCGGCACCGGAGCTACCCATCTTCGCGGCGCCGGTAGCACCCGGACCGGATTCGATTGCTGAACTGCTGCAGTCGATTCCGGTTCCCACACTGCCCGAGATCGACGAACTGCTCCGACCGATCGTCGAACTCGGAAACATGTTCGGCACCGGCATCTGCGAGGCGCTCGACCCTTCGACCATCCTGCACCAGGGATCACGCCTGCTCGACGGGGCTGCCTCGATCGGTCGATCTGCCCTTGCCGCCCTGCCTGATTCGTGGGAGGGCACGGCTGCCGATACGGCCGCCGATCACTCGACCAGAGCGCAGCTCGCCTCGTACGAGTTGAGTGAGCGCGGCGACCTCATCGGTCAGGTGACCCGCGCGGCCACCGCCACCGTGGAGCGCGGGAACATCGAGCTGACCGGCATCGCACAGTCTTTCATCGCGTCCGCTGTGGCGACCGCGCCGGTGGCGATGACTCCGCCCGGTCAGGCGGCGCTGATCGCCTCCGCGGTCGAGCACGTCAGTTCTGCACTCGCGGTCGTTGCACGCACTCGTGGAGAACTCACCGGCCATACCGTGGCGATGAATGCGTTGACTCCCCCGATCCCGGTACCGCCACCGGCGTTGACCTCGATGCCTCTCGATCCGAGCGGGATTGCGAGCGCAGCCACGGGCGCAGTGCCGAAAATCGGTGAGGTCTTCTCCGGTGCGACCGGCGAGCCCGCCTCGACCGTCCCCACCTCCACCGCTCCCACCGGCGCGGCCGCTACTATGGCGACCTCGGTCACGTCGGGTGTCGGCGGCGCAGGCATGGGCGCCGGGGGCATGGGGGCCGGATTCAGCAGCGCGGTCGGCAGCTACGGCCCGGCGAATTCCGGAGCGACAGCGATGTCGCCGGCCGGCGCACCCTTCCCCATGGCTCCGACCTCCAGCGGTACGAGCGCGGCCGGTGCCGCGGGAGCACATGCCGCTCGAGGGCCTGTCCTCGGTGGCGCACCGATGGCCGCAGCGAACCGTGGCGACGACACCGAACACCGCCGCAGTCAGGGCATCCTCGTCACCTCCGGGACGAGCACCGAAGTGGTCGGCGAGCTTCCGTTCGTGACTCCCGCAGTGATCGGAGCCGTCGACGACGAGTGGTGATCGGCTTTCGTCGGCGACCAGACCGGTCGCTACCACCACTCGGAGTAGGACCGTCCGGATCTCGAGAGGATCCGGACGGTCTTACTCGACGAGCGATGCCACCTCATGATCCGTCAATGTCGTCTGCGGCACCCGCCCCGCGGTACGCGCCAATTCGACCGCGCGATACAAGGGGCGTTCACCCAAGCCGGCACCGCGCGCTTCCGCCCGCAGTTGTTCGACCAGCACCGAGGAGATCGCGGCCGCGGAAGCAAGTTCACTCGAGGCGAAGGCGTCTGCCAGCTTCCGTAGCGCGAGGATGTCCAGCTCGCGGCCACCTTCACCGCTGTACAACGCGAGCGGGATCATGATCAGCCCGTGGCTTCCATCGTTGACCCGGGCGATGACCTGCGACACCCGGGCCGTACGCACGAGAAGTTCGACCCCTGCCAGATGCTCGAGTTCGACACTGCGAGATCGGAACAATCCACTTGCCGTGATCACTGTTCCGTCGAGCCGGATATGACGCTTCGTCGCAGCGAACACGCCGAGTGCAGGCGGTAATCCGACAACGGCCGCAACGAGGATCGCGACCCACCACGGTGCGACGAGCCACACGACCGCGCCGACGAGCGCACCCGCGAGAACCGCCAGTGTCGCGAGCTTCCGGGCACGCGGCGCCAGCAGCTGCGCCGGAATCAGATCGAGTGCCACCGGGTCCGGCCGCGCCCCTTTCCTGCCGTCAGGCGCGGTCAACGGCCTCACCCACGCGTGCAACGACGTCGGCGAGCGGCACCGTTTCCTGTTCGCCGTTGCGGAGATCCTTGACGACGATCTCCCCCGCTTCGAGTTCCCGGTCGCCGAGGACCAGAGCGAGGACGGCTCCCGACTTGTCGGCCGCCTTCATCGCTCCCTTGAGCCCGCGACCACCGTAGGCGAGGTCGACACGGATCCCCGCGGCCCGCACGCGATGCGCGATCGGCACCAATGCCGCCTTCGCCGCGTCGCCCATCGGAATTCCGTACACCTCGCACCGGGCAGGAGTGGCCGCCGTCCTGCCCTCCGCGGCGAGCGCGAGAATTGTGCGATCGACACCGAGCCCGAATCCGATTCCGGACAACGGTTGTCCGCCCAGCTGTTCCATGAGTCCGTCGTACCGGCCGCCACCGCCGATGCCGGACTGAGCGCCGAGTCCGTCGTGCACGAACTCGAACGTGGTCTTCGTGTAGTAGTCGAGACCGCGCACCATGCGGGGGTTGACCACGTACGGCACACCGAGCGCGTCGAGGTGTGCGCGGACCTCGTCGAAGTGCGCCTGCGCAGTGTCGGACAGATGGTCGAGCATCAGCGGTGCATCGGCGGTCATCTCCCGAACCTCGGGACGCTTGTCGTCGAGCACGCGCAGCGGATTGATCTCCGCACGACGACGCGTCTCCTCGTCGAGAGCAAGCCCGAACAAGAACTCCTGCAACCGTTCCCGATACTGTGGCCGGCAGGTGTCGTCGCCCAGCGAGGTGAGCTCGAGACGAAAACCCTCGAGCCCCAGGCCACGGAAGCCCGCATCCGCGATGGCGATGACCTCTGCGTCGAGAGCCGGATCGTCGATGCCGATGGCTTCGACGCCGACCTGCTGCAACTGCCGATAGCGCCCCGCTTGGGGGCGCTCGTAGCGGAAGAACGGACCCGAGTACGACACCTTGACCGGCAGCTGCCCGCGGTCGAGGCCGTGCTCGATCACCGCACGCATGACACCGGCGGTGCCCTCCGGTCGTAACGTCACCGATCGGTCACCGCGATCGGCGAAGGTGTACATCTCCTTGGACACGACGTCGGTCGACTCGCCGACGCCACGCGCGAACAGTCCGGTGTCCTCGAAGATCGGCAGCTCGATGTGCCCGTATCCCGCCATGCGCGCGGCTCGGGTCAGACCGTCGCGGACCGCCACGAACTCGGCGGACTGAGGGGGAACGTAATCGGGCACACCCTTGGGAGCCGAGAACGTGGAGGCCTTGCTCACTGTCGCTGCTTTCTTTCGTCGGAAGGTTCGTGATACGGGCAGAGCCGCTGTCAGCGGGAGCCGGTGAGACCGACCAGGAACGGGTTGGAGGCCCGCTCCTGCCCGATGGTGCTGGAGCCGCCGTGCCCGGGCAGGATCGCGGTGGTGTCATCGAGCACGAGCAACTTCTCGGCGATCGACGCGAGCAGCTGTTCGTGGTTTCCACCGGGAAGGTCGGAACGACCGATCGATCCCTGGAACAGCGTGTCGCCTGTCAGTGCGACCTCGAACTCGGTGCCGTCCGGGTTCGTGGTGCGAGTGCGCAACACGACGGAGCCCTGGGTGTGGCCGGGTGTGTGATCGACGACGAACTCGATGCCCGCATGCGCGATCTTGTCGCCGTCGGCGAGTTCGATCACTTCGTGCGGCTCGGTGAACGTGGTTCCTTCGAGCATCGAAGCGAGGCTCGATCCCAATCCGACACCGGGATCACTGAGCATGTGGCGATCGTCCGGATGGATGTAGGTGGGAATCGAGAACCGATCGGCGACGGCCTGAGCGGACCAGACGTGGTCGAGGTGACCGTGCGTGAGCAACACGGCCCGCGGCGTCATGTCGGAGCCGGTGAGAAACTCGATCAGAGGCTCCGCGGCGTCCTGGCCTGGGTCGACGACGACGCACTCTTTCGCGTTGTCCTGCGCAAGGATGTAGCAATTCGTCTGGAACATCCCCGCGGGAAATCCGGTAACGAGCACGAGCATCGCTCCTACGGTGTGGGCATTCGTGGTCTCGTACAGCCTAGGCGCTGCGCCCTGACGACCCGTTCTCAGGTTGGGGTGGCAAACTCGACTCGGCCTGAACGCGGGCACCAGCACAACGATCGGTTCACGGGAGGACAACTGCAGTGCCGAGCAATGCACAGCGGCGCCAGGCCGCGAAACGCAAACTCGAGCGTCAGCTCGAACGCCGCGCAGACCGCGAGCGTCAACGGCGTCGTCTGACCATCGGATTATCGGCACTCGGGGTCGTGGTGGTGGTCGGCGCGGCCGCCGTCCTGTGGTCGATGAACGGGGACTCCGAGGACACAGCGACCGACGCCGCAGGCACCGACACCACGGAGCCCGAGTACCCGGCGGTGCCCGCGGGCCGCGCTGAACCTCTCGCCGAGTCGGTGAGCTGCGAGTATCCGGCCGACGGCCGCGAACCGTCGAAGCCGGTGGAGCCGCCGCGCACCGACGGAATCCTCACCTCCGGTGACGCCAACACCGACATCAGCGTCAGCGTCGAGACGTCGCAGGGCAACATCGGGCTGATCCTGCACAACGACGATTCGCCGTGCACGGTCAACAGCTTCCTGTCCCTCGCGGCGCAGAGCTATTTCGACGCCACCACCTGCCACCGACTGACGACGGCCCCCACATTGGAGGTACTGCAGTGCGGTGACCCGACGGGAACGGGGTCCGGTGGGCCCGGATACCAGTTCGCGAACGAGTTCCCCACCGATCAGTTCGCCGCCGACGATCCGGCCTCGCAGGAACCGATGACCTACAAGCGCGGCGCTCTCGCGATGGCGAATGCAGGCCCGGGAACGAACGGCAGCCAGTTCTTCCTGGTGTACGGCGATTCCGTCCTGCCTCCGCAGTACACGGTCTTCGGTGAGATCGACGAGACCGGGCTTGCGACGCTCGACAAGATCGCGGCGGACGGAGTTGCCGGTGGCGGCCAGGACGGCGCCCCGGCACTCGAAACAACTCTCACGAGTGTGAGGATGGACTGATGATCCGATTGCGCACCACCGTTGCCGCCGGCGCAGGCCTGGCCCTGCTGTTGGCCGGCTGTGCCGACGACTCTGCGAGCGACACCACGACGACTACATCGATCAGTTCCGAAGCCGAGCAGCCGCCTGCACTGGGCGCCTTGCCCGAGCGTCCCACGGACGGGGACCCCGTCTCGTGTACCTACGCGCCGGACGGCAGTGCCGCCGTGGATGTAGCGCCGCCGTCCGACGCGGACGTGTCCGCAACCGGCATCGCCGAGGTCGCGATGACGACAAGCGCCGGGTCCATCGGATTGTTGCTCGACCGGGCATCCGCACCGTGCACGGTGAACAGTTTCGTCTCGCTCGCAGAGCAGGGCTATTTCGACGACACCCCCTGCCACCGGCTCGTGACGTCGCCGGGGCTGCAGGTGCTGCAGTGCGGCGACCCGACGGGCACCGGCACCGGTGGCCCGGGATACGGCTTCGACACCGAATATCCGGAGAACGTCTACGAGCAGGGTGACCCGCAGCTGCGACAGCCGGTCGTCTACCCGCGCGGCACGATCGCGATGGCCAACACCGGACAACCCGGCAGCAACGGAAGCCAATTCTTCCTGGTCTACGAAGACTCGCAACTGCCTCCGATGTACACGGTGTTCGGCACCGTCGACGAGGCCGGTCTCGCAGTCGTCGAGGAGATCGCCGCAGCAGGCGATGACGGTTCGATGCCTGCCGGTGGCGGAGCCCCGAACCTTCCGGTTCAGATCGAATCGGTGACCGTCTCGTCGTAGACGAGAGTTCGGAACGCACAGGGTGCTCCTCGCCATCACGGCGTGGAGCACCCTTCTTCACGTCATCGATCGTCGACTCGTCCGCGAGTCGAGTACAGCTCTCCGGGGTCATATTCTTCCGAAAAGTGACAACACCTCTGCCGAATCGTGATTATCTCGGCTACGCTCCCGACTCTGTGATCTCCACTACATCGACCGGCTCATTCGGATTGCGCGGCGCGGCCGTCGCAGGCGTGCTCCTCGGTGCGGCGCTGACGGCCGGCTGTTCGGGCGGCGAGGCAGCAGCTCCGCCACCTGCCACCACCACATCTCAGGCGCCCAGTCACGCGGTGACGAACGAATACGTGGCGCAATACTCCCGCCTCCCCGAGGTGCTCCCGCTCGACACTGCCACTGTCACTTGTTCGTACACACCGACGGAACCGGCCGCACGGGCCGTGACCGTACCCCCGACGTCCGCATCGACAACCGGCACCGTGGAAGTCGGCCTCGAAACATCGATCGGCCGCATCGATCTGGTCCTCGACCGCGGCCGCGCCCCCTGCGCCGTCAACAGTTTCGTCAGCCTCGCGCAACAGGGCTTCTATACCGGTACCTCATGCCACCGGCTGTCCGACGAAGTCGGTGCGCAGTACTACCAGTGCGGCGATCCGACGGGGACAGGCACCGGTGGCCCCGGCTTCACCTATCCGGACGAATACCCAGTACCGCAGTTGGCAGAGCAGACCGTGACAGGACGCCTCACGAATATCATCGCGTACCCGCGCGGGACCGTAGCCGTCGCAGACAGCGGCAGGGCCGACACCAACGGGAGCCAGTTCTTCCTCGTCACCGGCGACACGCTGCTGCGCCCCGACTACACGGCCTTCGGTCGCATCACCGACGACTCATTGGCACTTCTCGATGCCGCGGCCGCAGCGGGTCACGACGACAGCTCGGTGCTGGGCGGCGGCGCGCCGAACACTCCCGTGACGATCACCGCGGTCGGCTGACACGCACCGTCGCGCGACACACGCCGAGGATCAGGACGCCGACGTCACACGGTAGACGTCGTACACGCCCTCCACATTACGGACCACGTTCAGCACGTGACCGAGATGCTTCGGGTCGCCCATCTCGAAGGTGAAGCGGCTCACCGCGACCCGGTCGCCGGTGGTGGTGACGGATGCAGACAGGATGTTGACCTTCTCGTCGGCCAACGCCTTCGTCACATCGGAGAGCAATCGGTGCCGGTCGAGCGCCTCGATCTGGATCGCGACGAGGAACACCGACGACGGCGACGGCGCCCACTCGACCTCGATGATCCGCTCGGACTGCTCGCGCAGCGAACCCGCATTGGTGCAGTCCGTGCGGTGCACACTCACCGATCCGGTTCGCGTCACGAATCCCATGATCTCGTCGCCCGGGACCGGGGTGCAGCACTTCGCCAGCTTCGAGACCGTGCCCGGCGCACCCGGTACGAGGATGCCCGAGTCGCCGCTCTGCCGCGACCGGGTGGGAATTGTGGACGGTGTGGACCGTTCGGCGAGTTCTTCCTCGACTCCACCGACACCACCGAGCAACGCCACGAGCCGCTGCACCGCGTGATGCGCCGACACGTGGTGCTCACCGACCGCGGTATAGAGCGCCGATACATCGGCGTAGTGCAGCTCCTTGGCAACGGCAACCATCAGGTCGGCGTTCATGAGCCGCTGCAGTGGCAGCCCGACGCGGCGGACCTCCTTCGCGATGGCATCCTTGCCCGCCTCGAGCGCTTCCTCGCGGCGTTCCTTCGCGAACCACTGACGGATCTTCGCCTTCGCGCGGGGCGAGACGACGAAAGCCTGCCAGTCACGGGTCGGTCCGGCATTCGGGTCCTTCGAGGTGAACACCTCGACTACCTCGCCGTTCTCGAGTCTGCGTTCGAGAGCGACGAGCCTCCCGTTGACCCGCGCACCGATACATCGATGCCCGACCTCGGTGTGTACCGCATACGCGAAGTCAACGGGCGTCGAACCCGACGGCAACGTGATCACCTCCCCCTTCGGGGTGAACACGAAGATCTCCTTGACCGCAAGGTCGTAGCGCAACGATTCGAGGAACTCGCCCGGGTCGGCAGCTTCACGCTGCCAGTCGAGGAGTTGACGCATCCACGCCATGTCGTCGACCTCGGCGACATCGCCCGAGTGCCGCCCCTTGGTCTCCTTGTACCGCCAGTGCGCAGCGATGCCGAACTCGGCGGTGCGGTGCATGTCGCGGGTCCGGATCTGCACCTCCAGCGGCTTGCCTTCGGGACCGATGACCGTGGTGTGCAGCGACTGGTACACCCCGTATCGCGGTTGCGCGATGTAATCCTTGAACCGTCCCGCCATCGGCTGCCACAGCGAATGCACCACACCGACGGCGGCGTAACAGTCGCGTACCTCGTTGCACAGGATTCGCATGCCCACCAGGTCGTGGATGTCGTCGAAGTCGCGACCCTTGACGATCATCTTCTGGTAGATCGACCAGTAGTGCTTGGGGCGACCCTCGACGGTCGCGTCGATCCGGGACCCGGCGAGCGACGACCCGATCTCGTCGCGAACCTTGGCGAGGTACGTGTCGCGGGACGGGGCACGGTTCGCGACCAGTCGCACGATCTCCTCGTACTTCTTCGGATGCAGGATCGCGAACGAGAGGTCCTCGAGTTCCCACTTGACGGTCGCCATGCCGAGCCGGTGCGCGAGCGGCGCGATGACCTCGAGCGTTTCGCGGGCTTTGCGGGCCTGCTTCTCGGGCGGCAGGAACCGCATCGTGCGCATGTTGTGCAACCGGTCTGCGACCTTGATCACCAGCACCCGCGGATCACGAGCCATCGCGATGATCATCTTGCGGATGGTCTCGGCCTCCGCGGCGTTGCCGAGCACCACCTTGTCGAGCTTGGTGACACCGTCGACGAGGTGCGCGACCTCGTCACCGAACTCCGAGGTGAGCTGTTCGAGGGAGTATCCGGTGTCCTCTACGGTGTCGTGCAGCAACGCAGCGATCAGGGTCGTGGTGTCCATGCCGAGTTCGGCGAGGATCGTCGCGACCGCCAGTGGATGGGTGATGTACGGATCGCCGGACTTGCGCCGCTGACTCGCGTGCCGTTCCTCCGCGACGTCATAGGCGCGCTGCAGCTGCGACAGATCCGCCTTGGGATACAGCTCCCGGTGAATCGTCACCAGCGGCTCGAGCACCGGTTTGACGGTGGTGCCGCGCTGCCCGGTGATCCGGCGCGCGAGCCTCGCCCGCACCCGCCGCGACGCCGACGTCGACGCAGGTGTCGGTACCGGTCCCGCACCAGAGCTCTGGGGCTTGTCAAGATTCTGGGTCATCCCCACTCCTCCCATCGCTGGCTCCGGTACACCGGCTTTCCGCCAACTGTAATCCTCAGAGACGCACGAGCGACGTCAGTGGGTGGCTTTCCAGGCGTGCGCGCCCACCGAGAGCCTCGAGCTCGGTCACCACCGTGACCCCGACGATCTCCGCCCCGACCCGCTCGAGCAATTCGAGGGTTGCGCCGAGTGTGCCGCCGGTGGCGAGCACGTCGTCGACCACGAGCACTCGGCGCCCCCGCAGCGACGGCGACCCGTCGGGGATCTCTATGGCGGCCGTCCCGTACTCGAGTGTGTACTCGCACTTCTGCACCGGCGGCGGAAGCTTGCCTGCTTTGCGCACCGCAAGCACCCCCACACCGAGCTCGCGCGCCATTCCTCCGCCGAGCAGGAATCCGCGAGCGTCGATGCCCGCGACGAGCTCGGCATCCGGAGCGGCCGAAGCCAACGCCGCAACGACCGCCGCGTACGACGGGCCGTGGGCGAATACCGGCGTGAGATCGGCGAAGCGAACACCCGGGCTCGGAAAATCGTCGACCCAGCGCGTGTGGGCCGTCACCGCGGCAGCGGCCTCTCGGACCAGGTCAGGATCGGCAGTGCGTAAAACGTTCACCCGGTCAGTATCCACCGATCCATGTTCCACCCCGCACCAGCGGTCGTCGGATTGCCGACTGCAGCGTGCATGTTCGGGGCGAACCCGACGATGCGCGGCTGCAGGAACAGAGGCAACGTGGGAAGTTCGTCCCACAGGATCCGCTCCCCTTCCTCCACCAGGCCGAGCACCGTCGCATTGTCGCCGGCCACGAGCAGACCGTCGAGGATCTCATCGATCCGCCCGTTCGCATAACCGCCGACGTTGCTTCCCGCACGTGAACTCAACGCGCCGCGCGCATCCTCCATGTCCGCCCGGCCACCTGCGCCGGAGACTCCGGCGGTCCCACTGAGAACAGCATCGACCTCGCCCGCACCCAGTTGTGACGGGACGAACGACTCGGACCCCGCGTCGACGACATCGATCCCGGCATCACGGCACGACTGCGCAATCAGTTCGACGGTGCGTGCCCGACGCATGTCCGGAGTCGTATATCCGATCCGCACCTCGAACCGGTCCTGGCCCGACCGTTCACGCTCGGCGCGCGCCGCGTCGAGATCCACACTGCCGAACCGCTCGGAAGGGCCGATCACGAGCGGATACAACGGTGAGTCCGGCGGAAGCAACCGCGATCCGATCGGACCCGAACGCTCGTCCTCGGTCGCGGCTCCGAGTTCGTCGAACAGTTGCTGGCGGGGTACGCACGACGCAAGGGCCCGGCGCGCCGAGGGGTTCTCGAAAACACCGCTCGTCGCCAGGACGAGTTGCTCGAGGTTGCGCGAGACCCCGGTCGTGGTCTCGACATCTTCCCCGAGAGCTGCGGTGTGTCCGAGCGCTCCGTCCGCGCTGTCGACGACCTGCACCTGCCCCTCTTCGGCCGCGGTCTGTGCTGCGGTCCCGCGCGGCCACACGACGATCCGGTCGGTCCCCGGCGGATTACCCCACCACCGCTCGTTCGCCACGAGCACGAGACCGTCCTCTGCGGTGTAGGACTCGATCCGATACGGCCCGGACGACGGCAGCAGGCTCGGATCCAGAGCACCCGGTGTCAACGTCCATCCGGTGTTCCAGAATTCGGCGATCGGCCGAACCGCTTCGACATCGCCTCCGCTCAGCACGCCGACCAGGTCGGTGACCCCGGACACCCGCGTTGCGACGTGCGAGGGCATCAACTCGGTCGCGCCGAACAGAGCCTTCCAGTCGGTATCACCCCTACCGGGACGGAACACGACGGTGGCGTCCTTGGAACCCGGGGCACAGTCGATACGCTCGATATCGGCATATCCGCCGCGCCGCGCTGCATCGAAGATGTTGGAGTCGGCACCCGAGTCGTCGGGCGCACTGAAACGGCCACTCGCCGCGGCCCAGGTGAGCACGAGGTCGTCACACGACATCGGTACACCGTCGGAATAGACGCTGTCCGGAGACAACCGGTACTGGACGGTGAGCTGCTCGCCGGGGACCGCCGTCGCGGTACCGATATCGGTATCCGCGACGACACGGCCCGAAGGACCCACGTATCCGAAGCCGGGCAGCACCCGGGCCAGCGCCTGCCTGGCCCCGGAGGCAGCGCCGTCCACCGTGTTTGCGTTGTACGAGGTCACCGTGTTGTCGATCATGTATCCGATCGACGGCAACGGCTCTTCTTCCGTGCCGCACGCCACGGTGGTCACGGCAGCCGCGGCAAGTGCCACGCCGACCGCGACCGCCCGCCTGGACAGTCGGCTGCGTCGGGTGTGGGGTCGCTCGTTGCGTTCACTCGCAGCCATATCAGGACCTTCTCTTGGCACGCTTTCCGGTCGGGCGGATACCTGGTTGCGGGGTCCGCTGCGGTGCGGCTGCAGGCCGCTGCGCGGCGAAGCCCACGGTCGGCGCAGCCGAAGCGTCGGCACCCGCCGGCGCGAGGTCGCCGGCGCGGCTCTCCGCACGCGTGGCCGCCTCTTCCCGCTTCGCAAGTACCTTTCGGGTGTGCTTCGCGATCGGACCGCGCCATTCCTTGAGCGTAACGAGAAGCGGGCTCGCGAAGAACACCGACGAATAGGCACCGACCACGATGCCCACCAACTGCACGAGAGCCAGATCCTTGAGGGTTCCGACACCGAGCATCCACACGGCGATGACCATGAGCGCGATCACCGGGAGCACCGAGATGACCGTGGTGTTGATCGACCGCATCAGTGTCTGGTTGACCGCGAGGTTGGTCTGCTCCGCATAGGTACGCCGATGCAGATGCATGATTCCGCGGGTGTTCTCCTCGACCTTGTCGAACACCACCACGGTGTCGTACAGCGAGAACCCGAGGATGGTGAGCAGACCGATGACGGTCGCGGGTGTCACCTCGAACCCGACCAGCGAGTAGATGCCCGCGGTGACGCCGATGTCGAAGAACATCGCCGCGATCGCGGCGATCGCCATGTCGCGCTCGTACCGCACCCCGATGTAGACGCTGACGATCACCAGGAACACCAGCAACGCAATGAGCGCCTTCTGGGTGATCTGCCCGCCCCAGGTCGAGCTGACGTCGGCCACACTGATCGCGTTGCGCGAGGGCTCTCCATCGGATCCCACCGGCTGGAACTCTTCGAACAGCGCCGTCTGCACCGCCTCGATCTGACCGAGATCGAGAGTTTCCGTCCGGATCTGGAAGGTGGCGCCGGCACCCGCGCCGACGGTCTGCACCGATTCCGGCTCGAACCCGATGGCATCGCTGAACACCGATTCGACCTCGGTGGTGGTCGCGCCTTCCACCGCAGGCATCTGGATCCGGGTACCGCCCTCGAAATCGATGCCCAACGTGAAGCCACGCACAAGCATGCTCAACATGGCGATGGCCACGATGACAGCGGTGATGATGTAGTAGCGCTTGCGATTACCGATGATCTCGAAGGCGCCTGTACCGGTGTACAGGCCGGACAGCCTGCCCTTCCGCGAGACGGTCGATGCCGTTGTCGTCGTGTCGGTCATGGTCACGCCTCCTTCGCCGAAGCCGCAGCGAGCTGACGCTCACGCGCCACCTCTTGAATCGCGCCGAGACCGTTCATGCTCGGCTTGGACCACGTCTTCGACCTGGACGCGAGATGGACGAGCGGCCAGGTCACCAAGAACACCACCACGACGTCGAGAATCGTGGTCAGGCCCAGAGTGAAGGCGAACCCGCGGACCTGTCCCACCGCCAGGACGTACAACACCGCAGCGGATATGAAGCTGACCGCGTTACCCGAGAGGATGGTGCGGCGGGCACGGGCCCAACCACGAGGCACAGCCGACCGGAAACTGCGACCCTCGCGGATCTCGTCCTTGATTCGTTCGAAGAACACCACGAACGAGTCTGCGGTCATACCGATGCCGATGATCAGACCTGCGATACCAGCGAGGTCGAGGGTGTACCCGATGTACCGGCCGAGGAGCACCATGATGGCGTAGACGGCCAGACCTGCGAGCACCAACGACAATGCGGTGAGCAGACCCAGCATGCGGTAGTACACGAGGCAGAAGACCAGCACCAGGGCCAGCCCGACTGCGCCGGCGATCAGGCCTGCTTCAAGCGAGGCGAAGCCCAAGGTCGCCGAGACCGTCTGTGCCTCGGAAGCAACGAACGACAACGGAAGCGAACCGTATTTGAGGGTGTTCGCCAACTCGGTGGCCTGGACATTGGTGAACTGACCCGTGATCGAGGTGGCACTACCCGCGGGTGTGGCTCCCTGGATGACCGGGGCGCTCACGACCTTCGAGTCGAGGACGAACGCGGCCTGCGAACCGATGTTCGCGGCGGTGTACTGCGCCCACGTGGTGCTCCCCTCGTTGTCGAACGTCAGGCTCACCTCGTAACGCGACTGCTGGCTGTTGAATCCGGAGGTCGCGTCGTCGATCTGCTGCCCGTCGATGATGCTCGGCCCGAGCAGGTAGATCGCAGTGCCGTCGGTCGAGCAGGCCACCAGCGGGAGCGTCGGGTCGTCGTTACCCGCCAGCGGGTCGGTGGCCGAACAGTCGAGTGCCAGGGCAGCCTCCTGCTGCACCATCGGGTCCTCGCTCTGTCGGGTCGCCTTCGCCGCAGCGATGTCGGCCGCATCCTGCTCCTGCTGTGTGAGCGGCTCGGCGTCCTCCGGTGCCGGGGCGGGCTCATCCGTCGGCGCAGCGGTCCCGTCTCCGGGTTCGACGGGAACATCAGTGGGATCTTGCGCGGGGAACGGCCTGCCCTGCGGTTCGGGGACATCGCCCGCGGGCTGCTCCGCAGTCTCCGGCTCGACAGGTGCCGCCGGATCGGTTCCCTCCGGTGCTGCCGGGTCGGTTCCCTCCGGTGGCGCCTGTTCGGTCAGCTGATCCGCAGTGAGGGAACTGTCGATCGGGCCCCCGACCACCGGCCGGATGTACAGACGAGCAGTCTGGCCGAGCGTCTTGGCCTGCGCACTGTCGTCACCGGGCACCGTGATCACCAGATTGTCGCCGTCGACGACCACTTCGGAACCCGACACGCCGAGACCGTTGACGCGGGTCTCGATGATCTGCTGAGCCTGTTCGAGGCTGTCCCGGCTCGGGGTGCTCCCATCGGGTGTACGCGCTGTCAGCGTCACCCGTGTGCCGCCTTGCAGATCGATGCCGAGTTTCGGAGTCGGCGACTTGTCCCCGGTGAAGAAGACCAGTGCATACAACGCGACGAGAATCACCCCGAACAGGGCGAGTGCGCGCGCGGGATGCACCGATCCATTGGAAGGTGCCACGGTCTGTCAGTCTCCTCGATACGAGTGAGTGGGTCGGTGAAAGCGGCCGCGCAGGACGTGACGTGACAGATCGACACCGGCTACCGCGGTGTCGACTGTGTCCAGCCCTGCAGCACCGGCGGCGCCGGCGGGTCGGCCGAGCGTACGCCTCAGTGCTCGGTCGTACCCGTCTCGGGTGATGTGGCGTTGTCGTCCTTGCGCAGCGAAATCGCGTCGAGATCGTCGGCCGCAGACGTCTCCTCGATGCGCTCACGGATGACCAAGCGCGACCACACTGTGACGACACCCGGTGCGATCTCGAGATCGACGGTGTCGTCGCGCAGGGCTGCCACAGTGGCGTGCAGCCCCGCAGTGGTCGCGACACGGTCGCCGACGCGCAGCGAGTCCTGAAGCGCAGTGACCTTCTGCATCTCCTTCTTCTGGCGCCGCACACCCAGGAAGGTGGGCACCAGCAGGGCGAGAATCAGGAGCGGGAAGAGCAATTCCATCGTTGAAGTCAGTCCTCGGGTTCGTAACCGGTGTCGCGGTGGTATCCACCACAGCAACGCTCTGTCGGCCTCCGTGGACCGACGCAGTAGACCAGTGTGCCACTACCCCGGACGGGAAGGTATGGCCCGCCGTCCGGTTCGCCGCGATCGGACCCGTTCACTCCTCGGCATACGCGTCGATCTGCGGCTCGCGAGCACGCACCTCGATACCGCCGGCGGCCGCGTCCGGAGGTGGCGTCAAACCCAGCTGCACCCACGCCGCCTGCGTCGCGACGCGTCCTCTCGGGGTGCGCGCCACCATGCCCGCACGCACGAGAAACGGCTCGCAGACCTCCTCCACGGTGGCGGGTTCCTCGCCGACGGCAACCGCGAGCGTCGACACACCCACCGGTCCGCCGCCGAAGCTACGCACGAGCGCTCCCAGCACGGCACGGTCGAGCCGATCGAGCCCGATCGGATCGACGTCGTACACCTCGAGGGCGGCCTGCGCGATCGCACGGGTGACGATGCCGTCGGCGCGAACCTCCGCGTAGTCGCGGACCCGCCGAAGCAGACGATTCGCGATACGCGGAGTTCCGCGAGAACGACCGGCGATCTCCGTGCTCGCATCCGTGTGCAATTCGATACCGAGGAGGCGGGCCGACCGCTGCAGAATCCGCTGGAGTTCCGGCGGGTCGTAGAAATCCATGTGCGCGGTGAAACCGAACCGGTCGCGCAGGGGGCCGGTCAGGGCACCGGAGCGGGTGGTCGCGCCGACCAACGTGAACGGGGCGACCTCGAGCGGGATCGAGGTCGCGCCCGGGCCCTTGCCGACGACGACATCGACACGGAAGTCCTCCATCGCGAGGTAGAGCATCTCCTCCGCCGGTCGCGCGATCCGATGGATCTCGTCGATGAAGAGAACGTCCCCTTCGACGAGGTTCGACAGCATCGCGGCGAGGTCGCCGGCACGTTCGAGAGCCGGTCCGGACGTCAACCGGAGCGACGACCCCAGTTCCCCGGCGATGATCATCGCCATCGACGTCTTCCCCAGCCCCGGTGGACCGGACAGAAGGATGTGGTCGGGCGTACCGCCGCGCATCTTGGCGCCGCGCAACACCAGTTGCAGTTGTTCTCGCACCCTGGGTTGTCCGATGAAGTCGTCGAGGCTCTTCGGACGCAAGCTCGTTTCGATCTCGCCGTCGGACGAGGTGTATTCCGCCGTCACCGGCGACTCGTCGCCGAACTCCTCGGCGAAGGGATCTGCCGGCTCGTCGTCGGTCATCGCGACTTACCCAACGCCGACAGGGCAGCACGCAACGCGGTGGACGTATCGGCAGCAGGATCCGCCTTCAACACCGCGTCGGCCGACTGCTCCGCCTGTTTGAGCGGGAAACCGAGTCCGACAAGCGCTTCGACGACCTGCTCGCCGACCGGCGAGGGCACCGCGGACAGTGCGGGCGGCTCCTCGCCGACGCCGTACGCGGCAACCTTGTCGCGCAACTCGACGATCATGCGCTCGGCTCCGCGTTTGCCGATTCCGGGAACGCGGGTGAGCGCCGCGGTGTTCCCCTCAGCGAGCGCCGCGCGCAGCGCAGTGGGCTCGAGGACTGCGAGTGTCGCCATCGCCAGACGCGGCCCCACTCCGGACACGGTCTGCAGCAGTCCGAAGAGATCGCGTGCCTCCGGCTCGGCGAACCCGTACAGGGTCATCGAGTCCTCTCGAACGATCATCGCCGTCACGAGGCGCGTTTCGTTGCCGCGACGCAACGTCGCAAGAGTGGTCGGTGTCGCGTTGACGCGGTAGCCGATACCCCCGGATTCGACGACGACGTGGTCGAGTGCAATCTCGAGGACCTCTCCGCGCACCGAGGCGATCACCGTGTCCCTGCCTTCCGGGCCGCGACCTGGTCGCGCAGCCGTTGCTCGTACCGTCGCTTCTGTTCTTCCGCCACAGCTTCCGCCGCTGCCATCCGCGCCAACATCGGCGCCCGCCAACAGTGACAGATGGCAAGGGCCAATGCGTCGGCAGCGTCGGCCGGTTTCGGCGGGGTGTCGAGTCCGAGGATGCGGGTCACCATCGCGGTCATCTGCTTCTTGTCGGCACTGCCGTTGCCGGTGACCGCGGATTTGACCTGACTGGGGGTGTGGAACATGACAGGAATGCCACGACGTGCGGCGGAGAGTGCGACCACTCCCCCGGCTTGCGCAGTGCCCATCGCGGTACTGACGTTGTTCTGCGAGAAGACCCGCTCGACTGCCACGACATCCGGCTTGTAGCGGTCGAGCCAGTCTTCGGCGGCATCGGATATCTGCAACAGCCGCTTCGCCAGATCGAGGTCGGCGGGCGTGCGGATCACGTCGACGGCGACGGGCACCACGACCCGGCCCCGGCCCGTGTCGACCATCCCGAACCCGCATCGTGTTAGCCCGGGGTCGACACCCATTACACGCAACTGCCACACCCTTCACCCGCTACGAACAGTTGTTCGAGAGCCTAGCGGAAGACCCGGGACCACTGCCCGAACGACACGCGCCGCCTCCCCGACCTGCTGTGCGACCGACCTGCTGTGCCACCGACCGTCGAGTCCGGCGGCACAGCGGTGGATCACGCGTCGAGTTCGGCGAGAACCTCGTCGGGGATATCGACGTTGGAGTACACGTCCTGCACATCGTCGCAGTCTTCGAGCGCATCGATGAGCTTCATGACCTTCCGTGCGCCCTCTGCATCGACGGGTACCTCCACCGAGGCACGGAAGTCGGGATCGGCCGCGTCGTAGTCGATTCCCGCATCGATCAGCGCGGTACGGACTGCAACGAGATCTGTCGGTTCCGACACGATCTCGAAGGACTCTCCGAGGTCGTTGATCTCTTCGGCACCCGCATCGAGGACTATCTCGAGGAGGTCGTCCTCGCTGTGACCGTTCTTTTCGAGGGTGACGACGCCCTTGCGGGTGAACAGGTAGGCCACCGAGCCCGGATCCGCCATGTTGCCGCCGTTGCGTGTCATCGCGGTACGAACCTCGCCCGCAGCACGATTGCGGTTGTCGGTCAGGCACTCGATGAGCAATGCGACACCGTTGGGTCCGTAGCCCTCATACGTGATGTTCTGCCAGTCGGCGCCGCCGTCTTCTTCGCCGCCGCCGCGCTTGCGGGCGCGTTCGATGTTGTCGTTCGGTACCGAGCTCTTCTTCGCCTTCTGGATGGCGTCGAACAGGGTCGGATTCCCGCCAGGGTCACCACCGCCGGTACGAGCTGCCACCTCGATGTTCTTGATGAGTTTCGCGAACATCTTGCCGCGCTTGGCGTCGATGGCCGCCTTCTTGTGCTTGGTGGTGGCCCATTTGGAGTGGCCGCTCATTCGCTTCGAGCCCCTTCCGGCGATGTGACGTCGGTGAAACCGACAGTTCGGAGAGTCGAGTCTACCTATGGGGTTGCGAACTGTGAGCGCACAGTGTCGACGAAGAGTCGGTGGACCCGCAGATCACCCGTCACTTCGGGGTGGAACGACGTCGCGAACACACTCCCTCGACGCACCGCGACCACCTTTCCCGCGGCCTGACCGTGGGGAACCCGGGCGAGAACCTCGACGTCGGGTCCGACCCGTTCCACCCACGGGGCGCGGATGAACACGGCTCGGAGCGGGCCACCGTCGACTCCGGTCATGTCGAGATCGGCTTCGAATGAGTCCACCTGGCGTCCGAAGGCGTTCCGCCGCACGGTGATGTCGAGCGCGTCGAGGTGCTCGGCGTCCGGGCGGGTGTCGAGCACCTCGGTGGCGAGCAGGATCATCCCGGCGCACGAACCGTAGGCGGGGAGCCCCTCCTTCAGGCGCGCCCGCAGCGGTTCGAGCAGGTCGAATACCTGCAGGAGCCTGCTCATCGTCGTCGATTCGCCACCGGGAATCACGATACCGTCGACCGCGTCGAGTTCGCTTTCGCGGCGCAGCGCTACGGTGCGCGCACCTGCCGCTTCGAGTGCGGCTCGATGCTCCCGCACATCGCCTTGGAGTGCGAGTACCCCGATCGTCGGAGTTGTGTGCAGCATCGAAGTTGCCACGGCGGGCCGTCTTCCTCTCATGTCGTCGGCCGCCGCCTCCACTGTCCCGCCGGGCGGGTCAGGGCTCACCGGGCATGTCAGGACTCACGGAGATAGCGTGTGAGTCCTTCCTGCACGACTGCGGCGACCATGTTTCCTCTGCTGTCGTAGATCCGGCCCTGCGTCAGCGCACGGCCGAATCCTGCAGAGGGTGACGTCTGGTCGTAGAGCAACCAGTCGTCGGCCCGGAAGGGTCGCAGGAACCACATGGCATGGTCGAGCGATGCGTCCTGGGTCTTCTCCTCAGGATGGATGACGTGCGCGGAACCGAGGAGCGTCATGTCACTCATGTAAGCGAGTGTGCACACGTGGAAGACCGGGTCGTCCGGGAGTGTGGCGCGCGAGCGGAACCACACTCGCTGGTGCGCGGCCACCCCGCGGTCGGCAACCATATGCTCCGGTGGCACGAATCGGAAGTCCCAGTTCGACCACTCGCGCAGTGCCCACGCGAACTCCTCGCGGCCCTGTTCGACGAGGGTCTTCGCATCGGGGAGTTCTTCCGGCCTGGGTACCGTGGGCATCTCGTCCTGGTGTTCGATTCCCTGCTCGTCGGCGTGGAACGACGCCGACATCGTGAAGATCGCGTGACCGCCCTGCACTGCGGTGACGCGGCGTGTGCAGAACGAGCGACCGTCACGGATCCGGTCGACCTGGTACACGATTCCCTTGGTCGGGTCTCCCGGACGGAGGAAGTAGCCATGCAAGGAGTGGACCTGGAATTCCGGGACCACGGTGCGCACCGCCGATACCAGCGCCTGCCCCGCTACCTGGCCGCCGAACGTCCGCGGTAGCAACGTCTCCGTTGCGATACCGCGGAAGATGTTCTCTTCGATTCGTTCGAGTTCGAGGATGTCTTCGATCTTCGCCATGCGGGACCCTTCCGTTTTGTACCCGGAAGTAGGTTATCCGCCGGATGACCGGGGCACGGCAGGGACGGCTACCATCCACGCTCGGCGAGGCGGTGCGGTACCGGGATGTCGTCGACGTTGATGCCGACCATGGCCTCACCCAGTCCGCGCGACACTTTCGCGAGCATATCGGGGTCGTCATAGAAGGTGGTGGCCTTGACGATTGCTGCGGCTCGCTGTTCGGGGTTGCCCGCCTTGAAGATTCCGGAACCGACGAACACGCCCTCGGCGCCGAGCTGCATCATCATCGCGGCATCCGCGGGAGTGGCGATCCCGCCGGCCGTGAACAACGTCACCGGGAGCTTTCCGGCCTTCGCAACCTCGACGACGAGGTCGTAGGGAGCCTGCAGTTCCTTCGCCGCGACGTAGAGCTCGTCTTCGGGAAGTGAGCTCAGTCGTCGGATCTGCTGCCGGATCTGTCGCATGTGGGTCGTGGCGTTGGAGACATCGCCGGTGCCGGCCTCGCCCTTGGAGCGGATCATCGCGGCGCCTTCGTTGATGCGGCGAAGCGCTTCCCCGAGGTTGGTGGCACCACATACGAATGGCACGGTGAAGGCGAACTTGTCGATGTGGTTCTCGTAGTCGGCCGGGGTGAGGACCTCGGACTCGTCGATGTAGTCGACTCCGAGTGCCTGCAGCACCTGGGCCTCGACGAAGTGCCCGATCCGTGCCTTGGCCATGACGGGGATGGAGACGGCGCTGATGATGCCGTCGATCATGTCGGGGTCGCTCATCCGCGACACCCCGCCCTGCGCACGGATATCAGCGGGCACGCGTTCGAGTGCCATGACGGCGACCGCACCCGCGTCCTCGGCGATCTTGGCCTGGTCGGGAGTGACCACATCCATGATCACACCGCCCTTGAGCATTTCCGCCATGCCACGCTTGACGCGGGCGGTACCGGTGGGGGCAGTGGTATCCGGGGTACTCACAGCTGAACTCCTCAGAAGAACTCGATACAGCAGAACTCGATACAGCAGAACTCGGCAGGGCCGAACTGACAGGGCAGTCCGGCACGACGATGTCGGCGCGGAATGGCCGTCGCGCAGAAGCGAATCGCGACGTGCCGAGCCTATGGCTCCACACCGGCGGTTCCCCATAGCCAGTCGTGATGCGCTGGCCTTCTCGTGTCGCGGGCGGGTCGCCCTCATGCCGCGGGCGGGTCGCCCCTCGAGTCGCGGGCGGGTCGCCCTCGAGTCGCGGGCGGGTCGCCCTCGTGTCGCGGGCGGGTCGCCGTCGGATCTCGAGGTCAGCGAATGGCGCGCAGTGGGGTTTCCTGTCGGGTGCCCGCGATCCGGCGGGCCTCGGCGAGGAGTTCCGGTAAGTCCTGCGGATACAGGGGTTCTCCTGCGGAGACCAGTTCGCGCAGCTCGTCGGTGTCGAACCACTTGAGTTCGAGGTCCATTCGACGTTCGAGCTCTGTGAATCCATCGGTGCCCGGTTCGAATGCGGGCGTTTGGAGGACGAAGAACAGTTCCTCGGAGTGCAGGACTTCGCCGTTGAACGGGAAGACGGCCACTCGCCGCCACACCGGTCCGATGAGCTGCTCGGGGGCGATGCCGTGCCCGGTCTCCTCCGCGAGTTCCCGGACTGCCGCGACCCGCAGGTCTTCGCCCGGTTCCACGGCTCCACCGACGGTGAACCAGAAGCGCACATCCGGGCGGTCGGGATCGTGGCCGCGCAGCAGGAGCACGCGCCCGGTGTCGTCGAGCAGTACCACCCGCGCCGACGTTCGTGCCCGATCCGGCGTCGGCTTCCGGGTCTCGACATTCCCGACCTTCTCGACGGTCCCGACGGCGCGTTCGGCGATCTCGAAGTAGGTCGGCAATGGTGCGGTACCACCGAGGTGGAGCCACCGCACCGGGCGCCGGGTGCGTAACGCAAGTGTGTCGCGCACGGCGTCGTTGTGGAATCTTCTGGCGATGAGTACCCGGGCTTCGGCGTCGGCGAGTTCCGCCACCAGTTGCGGGCGCAGGCGCTCGACGTCCAGTCCGGCCAGCGCGACGGAGAGTTCGTTCTCGGCGCCTTCCCGATGAACACGGTCCGCTCGTTCTGCCCGGTCGGCCAGGGCCGACAATCGACGTCCGTCCGATGCGGAGGTGGACGCCGCGATGCTTCGTACCACCACTGCGCGACGGGCGAGGGACGCGTCGAGCGCCTGCCACGAAAGGTCCGATCGCACGTGCAATCGATCGAGGCGATTCGCCGTCGCGTACGCCCACAGACCGAGCAGCAGGACGACGGTTGCGATCGATGCCAGGACGAGGATCGTCAGAGCGCTGAGAGTCACGAACGCACCTCTCGGACGGGTCCGGCACCGACGGTGACCGTCTCGTACACCCGCAGGATCTGGTCGGCCACGACCGGCCAATCGTAGGTTTCCACGACCTCGGATCCGGCTTCGATCAACGCGGTGCGACGGTTGTCGTCGGCGAGGACCTCGATGATGCTGTCGGCGAGGGCCTTCGAGTCACCGATGGGGACAAGCACTCCTGCCCGCCCATCGCGCAGGACGCGCCGGAATGCATCGAGTTCGGACGCAACGACTGCAGTACCGGACGCCATGGCCTCGACGAGGACGATCCCGAAACTTTCGCCGCCGAGGTTCGGTGCGCAGTACACGTCGGCGCTGCGCATCGCGGAGGCCTTCTCGTCGTCGTCGACCTGCCCGAGGAACCGGAGGTGACCTGCATGCGGCCCGGCGTCCTTGCGGAGCCTGTCCTCGTCACCGCGGCCCACCACCAGAATCTCGATGTCAGGGTATCGCGCGACCAGTGCCGGCAGCGCTCCGATGAGCACGTCCATGCCCTTTCGGGACTCGTCGAAACGGCCGAGGAACAATACCGTCCGACCGATCCGCGGGTAGCCCGGCAGCAACGGGGAGTGCCGGAAGAACGGCACGTCGACCCCGTTCGGGACCTCCACGGCATCGGCTCCCAACGAGGTGACCTGCCAGCGCCGGGCGAGTTCGGAGACGGCGATGCGACCGCTGATCTTCTCGAGGAACGGCTGCAATACTCCTTGGAACGTGCTGAGCACCAGCGACTTCGTCGTCGAGGTGTGGAAGGTCGCGACGATCGGCCCCTCCGCGATTTTCAATGCGAGCATCGACAGGCTCGGTGCGTTCGGTTCGTGGATGTGGAGGACGTCGAAGTTGTTGTCGTTGATCCAGCGGCGCACGCGCGCATAGGAGACAGGTCCGAAGCTCAGCCGGGCCACAGACCCGTTGTATGGGATTGCAACTGCTCTACCTGCAGAGACGACGAAGTCGGGCAGCGCCGTGGTCGCGGACGCGGGCGCGAGTACGCTCACCTCGTGGCCCCGTGAGATGAGGACCTCGGCGAGGTCCACGACATGCGCCTGGACACCGCCCGGTACGTCGAACGAGTACGGGCAGACCATTCCGATCCTCACTCACTCCTCCATTCGGGCGCGTCGTGAGTCGGACAGATCGTCCATCCACAGTGGTTGCAACATGTGCCAGTCTGCAGCGTGTTCCGCGATATCGGCGGCGAATCGGTCGGCCAGTTCCTGCGTGGCGCTGCCGATACCGTCGCTGACGTCGATCTCCGGGTGCACTCGGAAGCCCCACCCCTGCTCGGTGAACCAGCAGTGCACGGGAAGGAGGGCGGCGCCGGTGTCGATGGCCAGTTTTGCGGGGCCGGCGGGCATGCGCGTGGGTTCTCCCATGAATGTCACTGGCACACCCTTACGCGCGAGATCCCGCTCCCCCAGCAGACACACCACCTTGTTGGCGCGCAGGCGCGCCGACAATTCGACGAACGGTGGGCTTTCTCCACCCGAGAGTGGGAACACCTCGAACCCGAGGCCTTCCCGATACTCGACGAAGCGTCGGAACAACGATTCGGGACGCAGGCGCTCGGCGACGGTGGACAGTCCGCCGTACGTGCGGACGCACCACACGCCGGCCATGTCCCAGTTGCCGCTGTGCGGCAGAGCCAGAACTGCGCCGCGTCCGGCGGCCAATGCCGCATCGATGTGCTCGCGGCCTTCGACTGCCGAGTCGATCGACTCGGCCGTGGCGGCGAGGTCCATCGACGGAAGCCGGAATGATTCACGCCAGTAGCGTGCGTACGACCGGACCGAAGCCCTGACCAGGTCATCCGGCACACGTTCGGGCGGAACACCGAGTACGCGGGAGAGATTGCGGCGCAGTTGCTTCGGTCCACCGTTCCGACGGGCTGCGAAGTCGGCTCCCGCATCGAACAGTCTCGTCGCGACGGGTTCCGGCAACAGCCGCACCAGTCGCCATCCCGCAGCGTATCCGAGGTCCGAGAGACGCTCGGCTGCGTTCATGTCCGGTCCTCGTCGTTCATGACCGTTCCCCGTTGCCGGCATCCGTCTCGGACGCCGGAGTCGAGGCAGGCGGGAGCGGCAGCAGTTCACGCGCTCCCGGCGAGTTCCGCACCGCGAGGACACGCTGGAACACGGTGATGACCGATCCGGCAGCGAGCAGCCACATCGCGATGTGGATGGCCCAGTCCAGTCCGAGTCCGGTCAGCCCGGAACCGACGAGCACGATGACGAGGCGATCGGCGCGCTCGATGAGACCGCCGTCGGCGGACAACCCGCTCGCCTCGGCCCGCGCTTTCGCGTACGAGATCACCTGCGAGCACACGAGGCAGATCAGCGTTGCGATCACCAGCGGCCTGCTCTGCTCGTGATAGACCGCCCACCACGCCAGGCCGGCGAAGATCGCCCCATCTGCGACCCGGTCGCATGTGGCGTCCAGGACGGCACCGAAACGTGTTCCGCCGCCGCGGGCACGTGCCATGGCACCGTCGAGCATGTCGAACATTACGAACAGCCAGATCGCGAGTGTGCCGATGAACAGGTGGCCGGTGGGGAACAGGGTGAGCGCCGCCGCGATCGTGGCGACAGTGCCGATGACGGTCACGGCGTCCGGGGTCAGGCCGGTGCGGTTCAACGCGTGCCCGAGCGGTGTGGTCACTTTCGACACCGATGCACGACCGAAGAAGCTCAGCATTCCGAGACCCCCGAATTTCCCTTCGACCGACGTGTCCGGAACACGATCCTGCCATGACGCACCGCGACAACGCGGGTGTGGTCGAGAGTGGGGCCGTCGTCGGCTCGCTTCACTCGTCCCATGCCGAGGCCAGCAGTGCGCGGGTGTCGCGCAGCAGCTGCACCATCACCTTGGATCCGCCGAGGACGGTGATGAAGTTCGCGTCGCCACCCCAGCGCGGCACTACGTGCAGGTGCAGGTGTTCGGACAGCGAACCGCCTGCGGCAGCGCCCAGGTTGAGTCCGACGTTGAACCCGTGTGGACGCGACACCTTCTTGATCACCCGCAGCGCCCGCTGAGCAAACGCCATGAGCTCGGTGCTCTCCTCGACTGTGAGGTCTTCGAGGTTCGCCACCCGCCGGTACGGCACCACCATGAGGTGGCCCGGGTTGTACGGGTAGAGGTTGAGCACCGCGTACACGGATTCTCCGCGTGCGACGACCAGACCTTCTTCGTCCGCCATCTTCGGGATCTCGGTGAACGGCTCGTACGGCTCGCTCCGCAGTCCCGGCGATTCGGTGATGTACGACATGCGGTGCGGGGACCAGAGCCGCTGCAGGTGGTCGGATTCACCGGCACCACGATCGATCATCGAATCGGAGGTGTCGGCGGGGCCGGGAGTTCCCTCGCCGGTCAATTGGTCGCTCCCTGTTCGGCCGGCCGCACCAGTTCCGCGGTGGGAGAGGCGTTGTCGCGGCGACGCACCCAGTCGGACACGATGCTCACCGCCTCGTCGACGGGGACCCCGTTGACCTGGGTCCCATCGCGGAATCGGAAGCTCACGGCACCGGCGGCCACGTCACGTTCGCCGGCGAGCAGCATGAAGGGAACCTTCTGCGTCGTGTGGTTACGGATCTTCTTCTGCATGCGGTCGTCGGATGCGTCCACCTCGGCGCGGATCCCGACCGACTTCAGTTTTCCGACGACGTCGAACAGGTGCTCTTCGAACTCGGCTGCCACCGGAATGCCGACCACCTGAACCGGCGAGAGCCACGCGGGGAACGCGCCTGCGTAATGCTCGGTGAGCACACCGAAGAACCGCTCCATCGAGCCGAACAGGGCGCGATGGATCATCACCGGGCGGTGCTTCGCGCCGTCGGATCCGGTGTATTCGAGTTCGAACCGCTCGGGGAGGTTGAAGTCGAGCTGAATCGTCGACATCTGCCAGTTGCGGCCGAGAGCGTCGTTGACCTGCACGGAGATCTTCGGGCCGTAGAAGGCAGCTCCGCCCGGGTCGGGCACGAGGTTCAGACCCGACGCTTCCGCGACCTCGCGCAGCGTCTCGGTGGCGGTGTCCCACAGTTCGTCGCTCCCGACGAACTTCTTGGGGTTCTTCGTCGACAGCTCCAGGTAGTAGTCGTCGAGACCGTAGTCTTTGAGCAGGTCGAGAATGAACTCGAGCACGGTGGTCAGTTCGTCGCGCATCTGCTCGGGCGTGCAGAAGATGTGTGCGTCGTCCTGCGTCATGCCTCGCACGCGGGTCAGGCCGTGAACAACACCCGACTTCTCGTAGCGGTAGACGGAGCCGAACTCGAACATGCGGAGCGGAAGCTCGCGGTACGAGCGCCCACGCGACCGGAAGATCAGGTCGTGCATGGGGCAGTTCATCGGCTTGAGGTAATAGTCCTGGCCGGGCTTGCGGATCGTGCCGTCGGCGTTCAGTTCCTCGTCGATGTGCATCGCGGGGAACATGCCGTCCTTGTACCAATCGAGATGACCCGAGACCTCGTAGAGGTGTCCCTTGGTGATGTGCGGCGTGTTGACGAAATCGTATCCGGCCTCGACATGGCGCTCACGCGAGTAGTTCTCCATCTCTTGGCGGATGATGCCGCCCTTGGGATGGAACACCGGCAGGCCCGAACCGAGCTCGTCCGGGAACGAGAACAGGTCGAGTTCGGCGCCGAGTTTGCGGTGGTCGCGGCGCTCGGCCTCGGCGAGCAAATCCAGGTGGCGGTCGAGCGCTTCCGTGGACTCCCATGCCGTGCCGTAGACCCGCTGGAGGTCGGCGTTGTCCTGGTCGCCGCGCCAGTACGCTGCGGAACTGCGGGTGAGCTTGAAAGCGGGGATGAACTTGGTGGTGGGCAGGTGCGGGCCGCGGCACAGGTCCTTCCACACGAGTTCACCCGTGCGGGGATTGAGATTGTCGTAGATGGTCAGCTCTTTGCCGCCGACCTCCATGATCTCGGGGTCGTCTATACCCGACTTGTCGTCGATGAGCTCGAGCTTGAACGGCTCGTTCTTCAGTTCCTCGCGGGCATCCTCGATGTTCTCGACGACGCGGCGGGAGAAGCGCTGCGCATCCTTGACGATCTTCTTCATGCGCTTCTCGAGCTTCGCGAGATCGTCGGGCGTGAAAGGCCGCTCGACCTGGAAGTCGTAGTAGAACCCGTCCTTGATCGGCGGTCCGATACCGAGCTTGGCTTCGGGGAATTCCTGCTGCACGGCCTGCGCAAGGACATGTGCGGCCGAGTGCCGGATCACGCTGCGCCCGTCTTCGGTGTCGGCACCGACTGCCTCGACCTCGACGTCGGTGTCGGGGATCCAGGCGAGGTCGCGCAGCGCGCCTTCGTCGTCGCGGACGACCACGATGGCATCGGAGCCCTTTGCGGGCAGGCCGGCCTCGCGCACGGCGGCAGCGGCAGTGGTCCCCGCGGGCACCCGGACGAGTGTGGCTGGTTTCGCGGATGCGGGCGTGGTCACTGTGCTGGACTCCTCGGCTGGATGCCTGTTCTGGGGGCTGCTGCCGGGCGCGTCGACGATGCGCGACGGCAACCTCCCCATGCTATCGATATGCGCTCACACCGCTGAACACAGGGCGTGCCGAGCGGAAACCAGGCGACAGCACCCGCCGCGCCGTCAGAGCGAGTGCAGCCCCGTGAGTACACGTTCGAGAAGGTCGCTGCCCGGCCCCACGCGGTCCACGGTGCTGTGCACGGTCAGGACGCCCGCCCCCGCGAGGTCGCCGATCAGCACACGGGCCACTCCGAGAGGGATTCCGGCGAGGGCGGCCACCTCCATCGTCGATCGCGGTTGTGCGCACAGGCCGACGACCACACGGTGTTCCTCCGCGAATCGGCCGGCGATCATGCTCATCGCCGACGGGACCGTGGACACCAGGGCTTCGAGCGGCAGGTCGATATCGGCGCGGGTACGGCCGCCACTACGAACGAACGGTCTCACGAACGATGACGTGTGCTCTTCCAATTTTCCGACTCCCCCAGTGCCTTCGAACCCAGTGCCGTCGAACGTCCGATCCGTTGTTCGGGATTCACGGCGTGCCATCACACCGGCAGCCACTTGTTCTCCGGCGGTCGGCCTTACCCCCTCGGCCGACGACGGTGTCGCTGCAGCGTCCGTTTCGGACACCGGCTCCCCCTCTTCAGAGGGTGAATATACAAGATCGTCCCGCTTCGTGCGGTGACGTGGACGCCTGGGCCCGAAGCGGGCACCCGTCGTCCCCACTGCCGGCCATGCGCCGTCGGCGACACTCATCTGACGAATCCTCCTCGAACCACCGTGGTCTGCCCTGCATCGCCCACGCGGACTTCGATGGCCGCAGACGTGCACATCGTCGAGCGGGAAAGAACTTCTCGTCCCACCGGATCACACAGTCACCACTGCGCTCGACGGTTGCATGCCAAGGTACGCAAAAAGGGCACCCTTCGCAGGGTGCCCTTGTCGTGTACCTGTGGTCCCGGCTGGGATCGAACCAGCGACCTTCCCGGTGTGAACGGGACGCTCTTCCACTGAGCCACGGGACCGTTCCGCTTTGCAGCGGCTCGAACGGAAAGAAATTTAACATGCACCCCTATGTCAACACGAATCAGCAGGTCATGAGCCTTTGTCAAGATTGCATCCGAGTGATGACTACACCTCCTCGTCTGCCAGGACCCCTCCTTTTCGGGGCAGCACCCCTCGAGTAGAGGCCTCTCGGACGAGAGGTGCACCTCGGGCGAGTCGCGGTCTTCGCCGCATGCCTTCCCGGCGCGCCGTCGGCACCCGTTATGCCCTCCCCAGGGCCCCACACAGCTCATCCAACGCCGTCCTCGCTGAGTTTTCTTTTGCTGACCTGCAGATTTGTGTGTTTCCGCGATGGTCGGCTAAGTTTTTAACCGCACCACGGAGAGCACGACGCCACGGTGCGAGTGCGGATGTAGCGCAGCTGGTAGCGCATCACCTTGCCAAGGTGAGGGTCGCGGGTTCGAATCCCGTCATCCGCTCGAGAGGTTGGACTCGACCTTTTATGGTGGAGTGGCCGAGTGGTGAGGCAACGGCCTGCAAAGCCGTGCACACGGGTTCGATTCCCGTCTCCACCTCGCGCGATTAGCTCAGCGGGAGAGCGCTTCCCTGACACGGAAGAGGTCACTGGTTCAATCCCAGTATCGCGCACCAGGATCGACCAGCACGTGGGTCGATCCGAGTTTCACCCCAACGTGCGAATGCGGATGTAGCGCAGCTGGTAGCGCATCACCTTGCCAAGGTGAGGGTCGCGGGTTCGAATCCCGTCATCCGCTCCACACCGGCGTCAGTAGCCGGCGCGATTAGCTCAGCGGGAGAGCGCTTCCCTGACACGGAAGAGGTCACTGGTTCAATCCCAGTATCGCGCACCAGAACACAGTGAAGTCCCCCTTCGGATTCCGAAGGGGGACTTCACTGTTTCCGATCAGCGCCCGACGCTGAGCCGGTTGGCGCCGGCGATCATGGCGCGCAGCGTGGACTCCGCTGCGGCCTCCCCCGTACCCATGGCCCACATCTGCTGTTCGCCCTGCCGGCAGAGGAGGAACGTCGCGTACGATCCACCGAGTTCGCGCTGATCGAACGAGAGGATCTCGAGGCGGATTCCGAGATCGTGGAGCAGCGCGGTCATTCCCGCGACGGGACCGTTCGCGACCGCCGACGCGGTATGGATCGTTGCATTCACTGCCAGCGTCGCCTCGTACGAGTTACGCCCCGCCCCCAGCGCGGTGGCGCGCCATCCACCGAGACACACCGGACCGTTCTGCGGTGCATAGATGGCGGTGAATCGTTCCCAGGTCGATCCGGCCCCACCCTAGAACCCCGTTGTGACGAGTGCAAACATCCTCCCGGGAACTGTGTGATGAAACCGTGACCGCTCGAATCGAGATACAACTTGGAAGCTGAGGAATCCCTCATGTATCGTGGCAAGTGCCATCCCCCCCGATGGTAATGAACCCCAGCCATGACCCCCCATCCAAGGCTGGGGTTCAGCCATATCCGGGCACTTTCCGTGTCGGTACGCGCCGGACCTCCGGCGGCTGGTTCACTGGATTCATGCCGACACCACTCGACGAAGCCACCGCACCCGTCTCAGTGCGACGTGCGGGAATCTGGGACGCAGAGAGCCTCGCCGATGTAGCGGCAGCGACATTTCCGTTGGCGTGCCCACCCGACGCGACGGACTCGGACATTGCCGCATTCATCGAGGCCACTCTCACGGCCGAACGATTCAGCGAGTACCTCACGGACCCGACGCGGATCGTCCTCGAGGCCACGATCGACGGTGAGATCGTCGGTTATCTCATGGCCATCGACGCTCCCCCCGACGACCCGGGAATCGCCGCAATGATCACCGCGCGTTCGATCGAGATCAGCAAGTTCTATGTACTCCCCGGCAGACACGGAACGGGAGTCTCGAAAGCTCTCATGGCAGCAATCGTCGAGATCGGGCGCTCCCGCGGACACGCCGGCCTGTGGCTCGGTGTGAATCAGCAGAATTCACGAGCGCGTCGCTTCTATGCGAAGGAAGGGTTCGACATCGTCGGCGAGCGCACCTTCACGGTGGGGTCGCAGCTCCACGAAGACTTCGTGATGCAGCGCACCGTGTAGGACGTGCACGCTGCATCAAGGTCTGCCGACCGGACCGCGAGATCAGGCAGGAACCTCGAAGCGCGACAGCGCGAGGAGTCGCGACGTGGCCCGGAGGTACTTCTTGCGATAGCCGCCGGACAGCATCTCCGGTGTGAAGATCTCGTCGAGCTTCGCGCCCGCCACCGTCACGGGAATGCTCGCGTCGTACAACCGGTCGGCGAGGACAACCAGCCTCAGGGCGACCGACTGGTCGTGGGCCGGGTGAACGCCGTTGAGGAACACCGAGCTGACACCCTCGACCAGTTTTCCGTAGCGAGACGGGTGCAGCGTGCTCAAGTGTGCGCACAACTCGTCGAAATCGTCGAGCGTCGCGCCGGCGATCTCGTTGGCACGCTCGACCAGGACCTTCGCTTCGACCGGTTCCGGCGCCGGCGGAAGGTCGCGGTGACGGTAGTCGGGGCCGTCGACCCGGTGCGTCTCGAAAATGGAGCCGAGCTTCTTGATCTCACGAAGGAAGTCCTGCGCCGCGAACCGGCCTTCGCCGAGCTGGCCGGGAAGGGTGTTCGAGGTAGCGACGATCGAGACTCCGCGCGCCGACAGCTCGGTCAGCAGCCGGGACACGAGCATGGTATCGCCCGGATCGTCCAGTTCGAACTCGTCGATGCACAGCACACTGTGGGTCGACAGTTCCTCGACAGCCTTGTTGAATCCGAGTGCACCGACGACATGGGTGAGTTCGACGAACGTACCGAAGGCCTTGGGCGCGGGGGCGCTGTGGAAGATCGAGGCGAGCAGGTGGGTCTTGCCGACGCCGAATCCGCCGTCGAGATACAGACCGGCACCCGTGGACGGCGCCTTGCGGCCGAACAACCCACGCTTACCGCCGCGAATCTTCCCGACCTTCCCGACGAACGCCTCGGCTGCGGCCACTGCGGCTGCCTGGCTCGGCTCGTTGGGATCCGGGATGTACGACGCGAAGCTCACCTCGTCGAACATCGCGGGCGGCACCATTTGGGCCACCAACTGGTCTGCGGGCACCACCGGATTCCGGTCGACGAGGCGTTCGTGCATTACACCAGGATAGTGGCGCCGAATGGCACAACCAGCACAGGACGGGGTAATGGGACCTACTTCACAAGCCGTTCACGGTGAGTTCACCGCATCGGAGCACGAGACAGGTACACGTCGACCCACTCCGAGCGCACCGGCGCGCACCGCCGCGGCGCGCACCTGGCAGGCTGTCCGCATGCGCAGAACCGGGGTGCTCGCTGTGTGTTGGCTCGCAGTTGCGTCGGTGGTAGCCGCGTGCGGTGCCGGCCCCTCGATCCGACCCGATGTGGCAGTCGTCCAGGACGTGGGGGGCGAGCAGCAGGTCGAGCCCGAAGAGAGCGACCCCGGTGCCGCCGAGCTTCCGGTACCGCAGAACGACCTGGCCTGGCGAGACTGCACAGCCGAGACGGTCGGTGCGTTCGCACTCCCCTCCGGCCCGACCGGGCTCGTTCTCGAATGCGCGCAGATTCCCGCACCGATCGACGTGACGGGAGCGGTGCCCGGATCATTTCCGCTCGGAGTCGTCCGCGCACGGATCGCCGATACTCCCACCGATGTCGCGCCGCTGGTCGTGACGACCGGATCCGATCTTCCGTCGAGCCGCGCGCTTGCAGCACTCGCGACAGGCCCGATGTCGGCGATCCTGACCGCCAGGCCGCTGGTCGCCATCGACCGTCGTGGGCTCGGAATGTCCCAGGAGATCGACTGCATCTTCGGCGCCGACCGCCGCGCCCTCGCCGATCTCGGTCAGTTCGGTCGCAGCGGCGATGCATCGGATCGCGTCGCCGAGCTGGGCAGGCAGGCGACCATCTCGTGCACCGACTACCTGCAACCGCAGCAACTGATGTTCGGTACATCGAATGCCGCGAGCGATATCGAGCAGTTGCGGCGAGCATGGGATGTCGACCAGTTGGGTTTGCTCGGGATCGGAAATGGCGCAACCGTCGCACTCGCGTACGCAGCCACCTATCCCGGTGGTGTCGGGCGGCTGATCCTCGACTCGCCCGCCGCAGCGACCGCGGACGCCGAGCTGCTCGCCGAATCCAGCGCACGAGGCGCGGAAGCCGCAGTCGACGAGTTCTCCCGTCGATGCGCCGCACTGGAGTGTTCGCTGGGTGCGGATCCACGCGGAGCGATCGAGGAACTCTACGGTCGGGCCGCGGACGGTCTGCTCGCACCGGTGTCGTCGAATGCGCTTCTGACGGCGATCACCGCGTTCCTGGGCACCCCCCGCGCCGACCTTCAGGCTCGTATCCGGGAGCTGTCCGACATCCTGTCGGCCGCCCGAGACGGCGATGTCATGCCGCTGCTCGAATCCGTAGGGGCAGCAGAAGCGATGCTCTCGACGGACGGTCAGTGGGTCTCGCGGTGCAGCGACGGGCAACGATGGCCGACACCGATGCGCGCCGCCGAACTACAGAAGAACTGGTCGGCGACGTATCCGTTGTTCGGCGGCGACGCCGCTGTCGCTGCGACGTCGTGCGCGGCGTGGCCGAGCATGGCCGCACCGTCGCTCCCCGCGGCGCTCGACGTGCCGGTGCTCGTCACCAGTGCGGCAGCAGACCCGATCGTCGGAAATGCAGGCCTGGAATCGGTGACCGGTGCACTGACCGCGAGTGGTATCCGATGGGCGGCACTGGCATGGCAGGGAGCCGGGTATTCCGCGACACTGCATTCGACATGTGCACAGAGCCGCGCCGAGGCGTATCTGGCCGACGGAGTACTTCCACCGAACGGCAGCCTCTGTCCGGCCTGATCGCGGTTCGGCAACCTCCCTGGATGCGCCGTTCGGTCCCGCTGCAGGGTACCGTGCCGTAGTGTTCCTCAGCAGTCTCGAGCCTCGCACCGCCCGCACCACAGCGGAAGTGGTCAAGTACGTCGTATGGCCACTGGCCGTACTGACGGTGTTGCATCGGGTCGTCATCAAAGCCGTCAACAGATTCCGGACCGACGACTTCAAGCCCGTGTACGAGGCCGCCCTGGCGTTCCTCAACCGTCGCCCGGTATACACGGCCAACTTCCAGTGGGTGGATCCGCACTATCTGTATCCACCGTCGGGAACGCTGCTGATCTCACCGATCGCCGTCATCGATCCGGAGCGCTCCCGGTGGCTGTTCATCCTCGCGAACGCCATTGCGATCCTCATTGCGCTCTATCTGCTGCTGCGGATGTTCGGGTTGCGTCTCGACTCCCCCGTCGCACCGATCCTCGTGCTGGCTGCGTTCGCGTCCGAGACCGTTACGAACACCCTCGTGTTCACCAACATCAACGGCCTCGTGCTGCTCGGCGAGGTTGCGTTCCTCGCCTTGTTACTGAAGCGCCGAGATTTGTGGGCAGGCGTCGCGATCGGTCTCACGTTCGCCGTCAAACCGATCTTGGCGCCCCTACTGTTGTTACCTCTCCTGCGCGGTCAGTGGAAGGTGTTCCTCACCGCAGCGGGCGTCCCCCTGGCGTTGACGGCCATCGCGTGGCCGTTGTCGGTCGATGCGTGGCAGTTCGTCGAACACACCGTCCCGTACCTGCTGGAATCGCGCGACTACTTCAACAGTGCCATCGTCGGCAACGGTATGTACTACGGGCTTCCCGGCTGGCTGGTCGCGGGCCTGCGGGTCGTACTGGGGCTGATGGTCGTCGCGTCGCTGTGGCTGCTGTACCGCTACTGCCGCGACGACGAACTGTTCTTCGTCTGCACCAGCACGGGTGTGCTTCTCGGCGCGTCGTTCCTGCTCAGCTCGCTCGGGCAGATGTACTACTCGATGATGTTGTTCCCGCTGATCATGACCGTATTGCTACCGAACTCGGTCATGCGGAACTGGCCTGCGTGGCTCGCCGTCTACGGTTTCCTCAGCTACGACTCGTGGCTGTCCGGACGCTGGGTCGAGGCCGGCCGCGCAGCCGAGTACATGAAGACGACGTTCGGGTGGTCCCTGCTGCTGATCGTGGTGTTCGCAGTGCTACTCGACCGGTACCTCGCTGCGCGCCGCGAAGGTCGTCTCGACGGTGGAATCGAACCGTCACATCTGTTGCCTACTGCGAAGACCGGGGCGACGACCCCGCCGAAGCCGGACCCGGAGCCCGAGCGGGAGACCGCGACACCCTGACCTTGCCCCCGGCTCGTGGCACGGCGACCCCGGCACCGCTAGCGTGGGTCCCATGACTACCACTCCCCGATCGGAACCCACGCCGAAGGTCACGCACAGCGACGACGAGTGGCGCGCCAAGCTCAGCCCGGAAGAGTACGCCGTGCTACGCCAGGCGGGTACCGAACGCCCCTTCACCGGCGAATACACCGATATCGAGACCGACGGTGTCTACGAGTGCCGCGCGTGTGGTGCAGAGTTGTTCCGTAGCTCGGAGAAGTTCCCTTCGCACTGCGGCTGGCCGTCGTTCTTCGATCCGGCCGAATCCGAGGCCGTGATCCTGCGCACCGACGACAGCCTCGGAATGCGGCGCGTCGAGGTTCTGTGCGCGTCGTGCCACAGCCACATGGGTCACGTGTTCGAGGGCGAAGGCTACCCGACACCCACAGATCAGAGGTACTGCATCAACTCGATCTCCCTGCGCCTGGTTCCGAAGGGTTGATGCCGGCGGCCGACAGTGCTCGCCACAAGGCATCGGGTCGTTCCGCGGTCGGACGAGGTTCGACGAGCTGGAACGAGCATCCGATCTCACGGGCTGCGCCGTCGGCCTTCTCGCTGTCTCCGATCATGAGGGTGCGCTCCGGCGCGACACCGAGCGTGTCGACCGCGTGCCGGAAGATCTCCGCCTCGGGTTTGACCGCGCCGACTTCGAACGACAGCGTGAATGCCGAGACGAGGTCGTCGATACCGAGGGCCGCGAAGGCCGGCCGGATGTCGAAAGCGATGTTGCTGAGGACACCGACGCGGTAGCCGTCGCCGGACAACGCCTCGATCACCGGAACCGTGTCGGGGTACACGGTCCAGCAGTCCGGGTCTGTCACCTTGGCGTACAGATTCTGTGCCTGTCGCGGGTCGGCGACGCCTGACTTGCGTAGCACGGTGAGGTACGCCTCCCGATGCCATTTCGGGTCGCGGTCACGATTGGTCCAGGCGTGATGCTCCTCCGCATCCATCTCGACCGGTTGCCCGGTCGGTGCTGTGAGGCGCCGCATCAGTTCGGCCTGCTGGTGCACGTCGAACGACGCACCGGCACTGTCGGTGATCTGCTCCATCCAGCTGTCGTCCTCCTCGAGCCGGAAGAGCGTGCCGGAGAAATCGAACAGGACCGCGTCGTACGAGTTCGTCATGGTGTCGAAGCTAATGGCTCTGTCGCCTCAGTTCGCGTACATCTCGTCGATCAGGCCCTTCGCGATCGTCGAGGCCGGGTCGCGGCCGTCGACACCGGGAGCCAGGTTTGTCCATACGATGAGCGTGACGCCGTTCTCGGGATCCGAACCCATGAACGAGTTGTATCCGGGGAGCTCGCCGGTGTGGCCGTACATCGGGCCCATCTTGGCGATTCCCCAGCCGTAGCCTGCCGCCTCCGGCACGGACGGATCGGTCGGGAGGATGCTGTCCATCCGCTGCTGTTGCAGGTCCGCGTCGAGCATCGAGCCGTCGGTGAGCGCCTTCACCCAGGTCGCGAGGTCGTTCGCGGTGGAGATACCCATTCCGGCCGACGACGTCCACGAAGGATTGTTGTTCGTGACGTCGGTCGGGGCGAGGGTGCCTGCCTTCGCTTCGTCCTGCATGCTCTGCGGCAGCGCCGGATAGGTGAGGGTGAGCATGTTGGTGCCGTAGAAGTACCCGTGCGAGTAAGGGGTGGGAATCGACGTGTCGGTGACATCCGGATACGACGATTCCGTCATCCGGGTGGATCGGAAGATCCGGTCGTCGTAGATCTGCGGCAACGGCCTGCCCTCGAGTTGCTCGGCGATCAGGCCGAGCAACACGTAATTGGTGTTCGAATAGTGATATCCCTCGCCGGGCGGGAAGTAGGGCGGGTTCGCGAAGGCGAGGGCGAGCAGGTCCTCGGGTGACCAGACACGCTGGGGGTCGTTGTCCAGTGCCTCGTTCAGTTCCGGTGTCTCGCTGTAGTTGTACAGACCGGAGCGCATGTTCAAGAGCTGTTCGATCGTGATGTTCTCGCCGTTCGGCACGTCGGGCCGATGCTCCGACACCGGATCCGAGAGCGCGATGTTGCCCTCCTGGACCAGCTGCAGGATGACGGTCGCGGTCCAGGTCTTGGTATTGGAACCCACACGGATATGGTCGTCGGCAGAGACTGGATCGCCGCCGTCACGTTCGGTGGTGCCATACGTTGCGGTGATGGTGCCGGACGGCGTATGCAGCAGCGCCACCGCGCCGGGCAGCAGGAACTCCTGCGCGCCCGCGTCCAATGCGGCTTGCAGTCCGGCCTGGTCGACCGGAGACACGGTGCCGGTCGGAGACGCGCCTGTGGCAGAGGTCGTCGGTCCCGGCGACGTGGCCTGTGCGGTGTCGTCACCCGAATCCGCACACGCGCCTGCGAACAGGATCAAGGCCACTGCGGCGCCGGCAGCCCGCAGACAACGGTTGCTTACTGCGCGACGCTTCATGAACATTCAGGCTACTGGGACATCACTCATCATGGTGACGTATTTCACATACGGCGCCGGATGGCGGGCGGGTCGTACGCGCGAATCGGTGGGAGCTCACCGTCGAAGCGTTCGATCTCGACGAGAACATGTTGTCCGGTGCAGCCGTGCGACAGTCGCGACGTGCCCACATCGGCAGTGAGCACGTTCGGATTTCCGTGCACACACATCGACCCGGGATCCTCGGGGTCGAGGGGGTCGTACCACGCGCCGGTCGAGAGCTGGACCACCCCGCGCAACACTCCGGCGTCGAGTGCGACCCCGGCAAGGCAGGCACCACGGTCGTTGAACACCCGCACCACGTCCCCTTCCGAGAGGTCGCGCGATGCAGCGTCAAAGGGATGCATCCGGATCGGTTCGCGTCCCCGAATCTTCGACGCCTGACTGACCGCGCCGTGATCGAGTTGGCCGTGGAGCCGACTCCGCGGCTGGTTCGCGATCAGGTGCAGCGGGAACCGCTCGGCACGTGCACCTCCGAGCCACTCGTCGGGCTCGTACCACTTCGGATGCCCCGCGCAATCGTCGTAGCCGAACCCGTCGATGTCCGCGGAGAAGATCTCGATGCGGCCACTCGGGGTCCGCAGCGGGTCGCGCTGCGGGTCGTCGCGGAACTCCTCGAACAACGTCAGATCGTCCTCGGTCCGCATCCGCACATGACCGCGATGCCAGAATTCCTCGAACTCGGGTGGGTCCTCGACCCTGGCCGAATCGGCGAGGACGAAACCGCGCCACTGCTCGTAGAGATATTCGAGCCACTCGTGCGCGCTGCGTTTCTCGGTGAACCGATCGCCGAAACCGAGTCGGTAGGCGAGCGCCGAGAACGTGTCGTAGTCGTCGCGGGCCTCTTCGAACCGGGGTACCGCCGCCTGCATCGCTACCAACAGCGGGTCGCTGCGAGTGCAGGTGAGATCGTTGCGCTCGAGGGTCGTGGTGGAGGGCACGACGATGTCGGCATGTTTTGCCATCGGGGTCCAGTACGGATCGTGGACCACGATCGTGTCGGGGCGTCCCAATGCACGACGGAGCCGACCGATGTCCTGATGGTGATGGAACGGATTTCCGCCCGCCCAGTAGACGAGCCGGATGTCGGGGAACGTGTACTGCTTGCCGTCGTAGTCGAACTTCTCCCCCGGTCGCAGCAACAGATCGGAGATCGCAGCCACCGGGATGAAGTCGTCCACGTCGTTGTTGCCCTGGAACAGCGTGGGCAGCGGGTACGGCACCGGCGCAGTGCCCGGCTCGTTCATCGATCCGTAGCCGTGACCGAATCCTCCCCCCGGCACACCGATCTGTCCGAGCATCGCCGCCAATGTGATTCCGGCCCACGGCGCCTGCTCGCCGTGCCGAACCCGCTGCAAAGACCACGACACCGTCACCAACGTGCGCGAGGACGCCATTCGGTGTGCGAGATCGATCAATGTCCGCGCGGACAATCCCGTCAACTCCGCCGCCCACGGCGGTGATTTCGGGATCCCGTCGGTACGGCCGAGCAGATAGTCCTCGAACTTGTCGTAGCCCGTGCAGTAACGATCGAGGAATCGGCGGTCGGCCAGGCCCTCGGTGGCAAGAACATACGCCAACGCGAGCATGACCGCGACATCGCTCCCCGGCCGCGGTGCGAGCCACTCGCACTCGCCATGTGTGTCGTCACGAAGCGGACTGATCGACACGATACGGCCACCACGGGCCCGCATACGGTCGAGCGCGTCGCGGGTGGGGTGGTCGCTGTTCCCGCCGTCGTTGATGGAGGTGTTCTTCACGGGGACGCCGCCGAAGCACACGAGCAGCTCGGTGTGCCGGGCGATGAGATCCCAATGGGTCGAACGCGCGAACAGTTTCCAGTGGGTCCCGACGACGTGGGGCATGACCACACCGGTCGCGCCGAGCGAATAGCTGTGCACCGAGCGGGTGTAACCGCCGAACATCTTGAGGAAGCGGTGCACCTGGCTCTGCGCATGATGGAATCGTCCGGGCGCCGACCATCCGTACGAACCACCGAAGATCGCACGGTTGCCGTAGCGATCCGCGACGCGTCGCAATTCACCGGCGAGCAGTTCGGTCAGTTCGTCCCACGACACGGCGACGAACTCGTCGCTGCCGCGTCTACTGCTGGGCCCGGGACCATGTTCGAGCCACCCTCGACGCACCACAGGCCCGGCGATGCGGGCGCGGTGCCGCACCGAGCCCGGCACGTTCCCGAGGATGGGCGACGGGTCGCGGTCGCCGGCGAACGGGTGCGCAGCGACAACCTCGCCCTCGCGCACCTCCGCCGAATACATCCCCCAGTGCGCCATATGCGAGTACCTCGCGTGCGCCATATGCGAGTACCTCGCGTGCGCCATATGGGAGTACCGCGCCCCGTCGGACATGATCAGGGAAGTGAAGCGATCAGCGACTCTGGCGCGACACGCGGACCGGAGAAGAACGGCGTCTCCTCCCGGACGTGCCGCCGTGCCTCGGTGGCACGCAGGTCGCGCATCAGGTCGACGATCCGATCGAGCGCGGGGGCTTCGAACGCAAGAATCCATTCGTAGTCACCGAGCGCGAACGACGGAACGGTGTTCGCGCGCACGTCCGGGTACGGACGCGCTTCCTTGCCGTGGTCGGCAAGCATCTTGCGACGATCGGCATCCGGAAGCAGATACCAGTCGAGCGAACGCACGAACGGGTACACACAGATGTAGTCGCCCGGTTCCTCACCTGCGACGAACGCCGGGAGGTGGCTCTTGTTGAACTCCGCCGGCCGGTGCAGCGCGGTGTTCGACCACACCGCGGTACTCGCACGCCCGAGGATCGTGGTGCGACGGAATTCAGCGTAGAACTTCTGCAGATCCTCGATGTGTTCGGCGTGGGTCCAGATCATGAAGTCTGCGTCGGCGCGCATCCCTGCAATGTCGTAGATCCCGCGCACGATGACGTCGGTGCTGTCGAAGGAGGCGAGGAACTTCTGGAAGTCCTCGATCGCCTCCGTCCGATCTTCACCGAGCGCACCCGGCCTGACCTGGAACACCGACCACATCGCGTAGCGAAGCGTGGAATTGAGCTTGTCGAAATCGAGACGTGCCATGACTCTCATCCTGCCACTCGTGCCGCGAGCCGTGCTGCGGCCTTTGTGCCTGATTCGACACACGCCGGAACACCTACCCCGTGCAGCATCGCGCCGGCCACTGCAATTCCGTCGATTCCGTCGATTTCCCGCTCGAACGCCGCCACGATCTCGGTGTGTCCGGCACGGTACTGAGGCAGGCCGCCGTGCCACCGCTGCACAAATGCCGCGACGGGCTCAGCGGTGACTCCGGTGACGGTGGCGAGGTCGGCGCGGGCAAGAGTGCTCAGCTGTTCGTCGGATGCATCGACGAGCCGGTCGTCGCCGAACCGGCCGAACGACGCGCGCACGAGAGCGACGTCGCGTTCTGCGAGATGCGGCCACTTTCGTCCCGACAGCGTGAAAGCCTTGGCCGCCAGTGTCTCCCCGGTGGCGACTAGGATGCCCGAGTTCTGTGGCAATGCTGTGCCCGCCGGCAATGCGAGCGACACGGTCACCGACGACGCGAGCGGAATCTCGGCGGCGTGCGCGGCGGCGGCAGGCACCGGATCGGTCAGCAACGCCGCCGCCTCCGGTGCGGGAACCGCCAGGATCACACCATCGACCTCACCGACCGGATCGAGTGACCAACGACTCCCGCTACGACGCAGGTTCGACGCGACCGTTCCGTAGTGGATCTCGGCGCCTGCTGCGCGTTCGAGCGCGTCGAGGAGCACACCGTAGCCACCGCGCAACGTGCCGAACACCGGCTTGTCGGAGGGAGTCGGGAGCGCGCTCGCGACCGCCTCGGTCAGGCTCGCCGCACCGTCGTCGAGTGCGCGTGCGAGGGTCGGCACCGTGGCGCGTACCCCCGCTGTGTCGGACAGGCCGGAGTAGACGCCGCCGAGCAGCGGGTCGACGCTGCGGCGCACCACCTGTTCGCCGAACCGCGACCCCACCAACTCTGCGACCGACATGTCCCCGTCGCGGTCCCAGCCGAGAGGCACCTCGGGCTCACCCACGATGCGGGCAAGGGTGTGCTCGTCGACGAGCCCTTCGAGGGACCGGGCGTCGGCGGGAATTCCCATCAACGTTCCGGTCGGCATGGGGTGCAGTGCCGCGCCGGCGTAGACGAGGGGACGTGCTCCTGACGGGTGGACGAGCTGATCGGTGAGCCCGAGTTCGTCGAGCAGAGCGGGCACCTCGGGTCGCCGCCCGATGAATGCCTCGGCACCGACGTCGACGGGAGCACCCGCCAGCGAGACGGTGCGAAGCTTGCCGCCGAGTCGGTCCGAGCGCTCGAGCAGCACTATCCGGGCGTCCGGGCCCAACGTCGCCCGCAGCCGATATGCCGCGACGAGTCCGGTGATGCCGCCACCGACGACGGCGACGGCAGGCGCGCTCACAGCGAATGCACCAGCTCTACGACCCGGGTGAGAATGGTCGGATCGGTGTCGGGGAGCACACCGTGACCGAGGTTGAAGATGTGTCCGGTCGCGCCGGTCGCGAGGGCGCGGTCGGCAGAGGCGATCACACGACGGACTTCGGAGTCGACGACGTCCCAGCCGGCGAACAACAGCGCCGGGTCGAGATTGCCCTGCAGTACCTTGCCTGCCCCGACACGCTGCGCCGCGACGTCGAGCGGCACCCGCCAGTCGACACCCACGACATCCGCGCCGACCTCACCCATCGCGCCGAGAAGTTCGCCCGTTCCGACACCGAAGTGGATTCGGGGAACACCGGCGGACTCGAGTTCGGCGAACACCCGCTGTGAATGCGGCATGACGAACTCCCGATAGTCGGCGAGTGAGAGTGCACCCGCCCACGAATCGAAGAGTTGAACGGCGTCGACGCCGGCTTCGAGCTGCGCGCGCAGGAACACGAGGGCGATATCGGTGAGCTTGCCGAGCAGTGCATGCCAGGTTTTCGGATCCGCGTGCATGAGCGCTTTGGTGTGTTCGTGATTGCGGCTCGGTCCGCCCTCGACCAGGTACGACGCGAGTGTGAACGGTGCACCGGCGAACCCGATGAGCGGTGTGTCGCCCAGTTCGCGGGTCAGCATGGTCACTGCCCGCGCAACGGCGCCGACCTCTTCCGGTTCGAGGCGTGGGAGTGCAGCGACATCGGCGGCGGTGCGGATCGGTTCGGCAACGACCGGACCGGTACCCGCGACGATGTCGAGGTCGACACCCGCAGCTTTGAGGGGCACCACGATGTCGGAGAACAAGATCGCAGCGTCGACCTTGTGACGACGTACGGGCTGCATGGTGATCTCGCACACGAGGTCGGGATCGAAGCAGGATTCGAGCATCCCGGTTCCCACTCGGATCTCGCGGTATTCGGGCAGCGAGCGGCCTGCCTGACGCATGAACCACACCGGCCGGTGTGCTGGTTTCTCGCCGCGGGCCGCGGCGAGAAGCGGGGCGTGCGGGAGGGCCCGCCGCGTGGGGTACTGCGTGGCCGCAGGGGAGCCGACGTTCGTGTTCTCCAAGCCGGTCATCGATCCTCGTTCTTCCGAAAGGCACGGGTCGCTGCCCATGCTGCCACGCGTGTCCGGTCCGCTGGAATCGGCGCGCCTCCCGCGTGTGCTCGGTCACCGGCACTAACGTCCGCTGGCGTGACCACCTCGCCTGCCGAGCCGGCCCGCTTTCGCGCCGCTGTCGACGCGATGAAAGCGGCTACCGTGCGACCGGAGATCGAGGTCGAACCGATCCGGCCGCCGCAGCGACTCGCCCCTTTCAGCTACGCGCTCGGTGCCGAAGTCCTCCATCCCGACGAGACCGATGTTCCGGAAGACTCGGAGGGCGACGCGTTCGGACGGCTGATCCTGTTGTACGACCCCGATGGCGACGAGGCCTGGCACGGAACCACCCGCCTGGTCTCGTACATCCAGGCCGATGTCGACGCGAGCCTGGCTGCCGACCCGTTGCTTCCCGAGGTCGCGTGGAGCTGGCTCGTCGATGCGCTCGAGGCCCACCACGAACCTCTCACAGCGCTCGGAGGCACGGTCACCTCGACGAGTTCGGTGCGTTTCGGTGACATCGCGGGGCCGGCACACGCACATCAGTTGGAATTGCGTGCGTCGTGGACGCCGACCTCCGAGGTGCTCGGACCCCACGTCGAGGCCTTCTGCGAAGTCCTTGCGTACGCAGCAGGACTGCCACCGACCGGAGTCTCTCGCCTGCAGCGATAGAGTCACGGCCATGTCGGCAGGAAACGATCACGACCCGATCCCTTCGGACGACGAGCCCGCTGCGGCCACTGTGCCGTTGCTGGCACCGCGAGAGGGTGTCCCCGACGTCGTCACGACGGCGGCGGACGTCGACGAGGCCGCGGCGCTGCTGGCGCGTGGCCACGGTCCGCTCGCGGTCGACGCCGAGCGCGCATCGGGTTATCGGTATTCCGCCCGCGCGTATCTCGTCCAGCTCCGGCGTCGCGGTGCGGGGACCGTCCTGATCGATCCGATCCCGATCGCAGGAGGGCTCGGATCTCTCGCATCGGTGATCAACGAACTCGAGTGGGTCTTGCATTCGGCCGATCAGGATCTGCCCGGCTTGGAGGAACTCGGGCTGCGTCCGGCGATGCTCTACGACACCGAACTCGCGGGGCGGCTCGCGGGATTCCCGCGGGTCGGGCTCGCCGCGATCGTCGCACAGACACTCGGTTTCGAACTGAAGAAGGGTCACGGCGCTGCCGACTGGTCGAAACGCCCGCTGCCCGATTCGTGGCTCAACTACGCCGCGCTCGACGTCGAGATCCTCGTCGAACTCCGCGACGAGATGGCCGCAGAGTTGGACCGGCAGGGCAAGTCGGAGTGGGCTGCACAGGAGTTCGAGCATATTCGGCTCGCGGGTCCGCCGAAGCCGAAGCCCGAGCGGTGGCGTCGCACCTCGGGGGTCCATGCGATCAAGAACGCCCGCAAGCTGGCGATCGTTCGGGAGCTGTGGACGGCCCGCGACGAGATCGCCACTCGGCGCGATATCGCACCGGGACGGATCCTGCCGGATTCTGCAATTGTGTCGGCGGCACAGTCCGTTCCGAACACCATCGACGGTCTGCGCGGGCTACCCGTCTTCGGCGGCCCGCGCCAGCGGCGGTCCTCGCGGGCGTGGCTCTCCGCGATCGAGCGTGCCCGAGCTCTGCCCGATTCCGAACTTCCACCGCTGACACCACCGCTCGATGGTCCGCCTCCTGCGGGACGCTGGGCACGTCACCATCCCGAGGCTGCAGCTCGCCTGACGGCCGCCCGTACGGAACTCTCCGCGTTGGGCGAGGAAGTTTCGGTGCCGGTGGAAAATCTCGTGAGCCCCGAGCTCGTGCGACGCCTGTGCTGGGACTGGGAGCTACCCGCGACCGCCGACGCGGCCGCCTACATCGACTCCCGGTTCGCGGCGGGGGGCGCGCGTCCGTGGCAGCGAGAATTGACTGTCACACGGCTTTCGAAGGCCCTTGCAGACGAGAATTAGAGGCGACCACGCCACGCAAGTTACTCACCGGTAATGACGATGTAGGGTGATGACGAGACCGGTCACCGCTCGGTGCCCGGTCCGCCTCGCCTCGCCGCGGAACGTGTCGGCGAGGACACCGCTCCACCGGGAGGAAAACGCGTGGCTTCCACCACCTCGAACCAACGCAACGTCGTCTTCGTCGACGGCATACGTACCCCGTTCGGCAAGGCGGGCCCGAAGGGCATCTACGCCGACACCCGCGCCGACGATCTCGTCGTCAAGGCCATCCGGGAACTGATGCGCCGCAACCCCCAGCTCGATCCCGCCCGCATCGACGAGGTCGCTGTCGCGGCCACCACCCAGACCGGCGACCAGGGGCTGACGATCGGTCGCACCTCCGCGATCCTCGCCGGGCTTCCCGAAACCGTGCCGGGGTTCGCGATCGACCGCATGTGCGCCGGCGCGATGACCGCAGTGACCACCACCGCATCGGGAATCGGCTTCGGTCAGTACGACGTCGTGATCGCCGGCGGTGTCGAGCACATGGGCCGCCACCCGATGGGTGAGGGCGCCGACCCCAACCCACGCTTCCTCGCCGACAAGCTCGTCGACCCGAGTGCGCTCGTCATGGGTAATACCGCCGAGAACCTGCACGACCGGTTCCCCAGCATCACCAAGGCCCGCACCGACGCCTACGCGGTGAACAGCCAGAACAAGTACGACGCCGCCAAGAAGGCCGGCTGGATCGCCGACACACTCGTGCCCGTCGCAACCCGCTCGGGCTCGGGATGGGGACTGGCCACAGAGGACGAGCCGCCCCGCCCCGGGACGACGATCGAAGATCTCGCGAAGCTCAAGACCCCGTTCCGTCCCGCAGGCCGGATCACGGCAGGTAACGCGGCCGGCCTCAACGACGGCGCGACCGCCGCGATCCTCGCGGGCGAAGACACCGCGCGTGAGCTCGGTCTTCCCATCGGCATGCGCATGGTCGGCTTCGCATTCCAAGGTGTCGACCCGGCCGTCATGGGTATCGGTCCCGTTCCGGCGACCGAGAAGGTCCTTGCCCGCACCGGTCTGAGCATCGACGACATCGGCCTGTTCGAGATCAACGAGGCGTTCGCCGTACAGGTGCTCGCGTTCCTCGAGCACTTCGGCATCGCCGACGACGACCCGCGCGTCAACCAGTGGGGCGGCGCCATCGCGTGCGGCCACCCCCTCGCATCGTCGGGTGTACGCCTGATGACCCAACTCTCCCACCAGTTCGCGCAGCACCCCGAGGTGCGCTACGGACTGACCACCATGTGCATCGGTCTAGGCATGGGCGGCACCGTGATCTGGGAGAACCCGAACTTCGAGGGAGACAAGTAGACATGACCGATCTTTCGTCCCTGTTCGCCGACGAGGTCGTGACGAACGCCTACACCACACTCGTGTCGGTTCCCGGACTCGAGGGGCAGATCGCCCTGGTCACCCTCGACAACGGGTTCGATCACACCAAGCCGAATTCGTTCGGTCCCGCCGGGCTGGCCGCGTTCGGCGCTGCCCTCGACAAGGCGTTCGCCGCGAATCCGGTGGCTGTCGCCGTCACCGGCAAGCCGTTCATCTTCGCTGCCGGCGCCGACCTCAAGGGTGTCCCCGCGGTCACCGAGCACGCGCAGGGCGTCGAGCTCGGCAAGCTCGGCCACGACGTGTTCCGGAAGTTGCGCGAGTCGTCGGTCCCGACGTTCGCGTTCGTGAACGGTCTGGCCCTCGGTGGCGGACTCGAAGTGGGTCTGCACGCGCACTACCGCACCGTCGCGGACAATGTTCCGGCCCTGGGCCTGCCCGAGACGATGCTCGGCCTCGTCCCCGGGTGGGGTGGCACGCAGTTGCTGCCGAACATCGTCGGCCCGGAGCACGCGGTCACGCTCATCCTCGAGAACCCGCTGAACAACGGACGCACCGTCCGCGCAGCCCAGGCGAAGAAGCTCGGTTACGCCGACGAGGTCTTCGGCTCGGCCGACTTCCTCGAGCAATCGCTCGCCTGGGCCGTGAAGGTCATCAACGGTGAGATCACACCCGCACGCCCCGAAATCGATCGTGGCGCCGGCTGGGATGCCGCGATCGCCCGGGCCAAGGCCCTGGTCGACGGCAAGACCCGGGGCTTCGCCCCCGCCGCACTGCGCGCGATCGAACTGCTCGAACTCGCCCGTGGCACCGACATCTCCGACTCCGCGTCGCTCGACAAGGGATTCGCCGCCGAGGACGAAGCACTTGCCGACCTGTTGCTGACCGACGAACTGCGCGCGGGCCTGTACTCGTTCGATCTCGTCAACAAGCGTGCGAAACGTCCGGCCGGGGCTCCCGACAAATCGCTCGCCCGGAAGATCACCGGTGTGGGCATCGTCGGCGCCGGCCTGATGGCAAGCCAGCTCGCGCTGCTGTTCGTGCGTCAGCTGAAGGTGCCGGTGATCCTCACCGACATCGATCAGGAGCGCATCGACAAGGGTGTGGGCTACGTGCACGCCGAGATCGACAAGCTGCAGGGCAAGGGTCGCCTCTCCCCCGACGCCGCGAACCGCCTGAAGGCGCTCGTGTCCGGTTCTCTCGACAAGGCCGCGTTCGCGAAGACGGACTTCGTCATCGAGGCCGTGTTCGAGAACATGGATGTCAAGAAGAACGTGTTCGCCGAACTCGAGCAGCACATCTCGCCCGAGACGATCCTCGCGACCAACACGTCGTCGCTGTCCATCACCGAGATGGCCGCGGATCTGCAGCACCCCGAGCGGGTCGTCGGGTTCCACTTCTTCAACCCGGTCGCGGTCCTCCCTCTCCTCGAAGTGATCAAGGGCGAGCAGACCGACGACGCAACCCTCGCCACGGCATTCGCCACCGCGAAGTCGCTGAAGAAGTCGGCTGTGCTGTGCGGCGACAAGCCCGGTTTCGTGTTCAACCGCCTCGTCACCCGCACCCTCGGTGAGGTCATGACCGCGGTGGACGAGGGCACGCCGTTCGAGGTGGCGGACAATGCCGTCGGCGCGCTCGGTATGCCGATGTCACCGTTCACGCTGCTCGCGCTCGTCGGGCCGGCCGTCGCGCTGCACACCGGCGAGACGCTCCACGCCGCGTACCCGGATCGCTTCGTCTCCTCCCCCGGCCTCGAGGCACTCGTCGCAGCGAAGAAGCCCGGTGTGTGGTCCTACGAGGGAGGCGCGCAGGTCGTCGATCCCGAGGTCGCTGCACTGTGGCCGCAGGGCGAGAACCCCTCGACCGCCGACGAGGTCCTCGATCGGACCCGGCGTGCGTTCGCCGAGGAAATCCGCATCATGCTCGACGAGGGCGTGGTCGCGGCCCCCGAGGACATCGATCTGTGCCTGATCCTCGGCGGTGGTTTCGCGTTCTGGAACGGAGGAATCACCCCGTACCTCGATCGCACCGGTGTCTCCGAGGCGGTCAACGGACAGCGTTTCCTGGCGCCGGGAGTTGCCGGCGTCTCCTGACGTTTCCGATCCGTGAGAACGAGGGGCGTGTCACCTGTCGGTGACC
>NZ_JBHWWZ010000034.1:0-50139 GCF_042730275.1 Rhodococcus sp. NPDC060086 | reverse complement strand
AGTCGATACCGCAGATCCCGCCCCGAGCCCGGATCACCGGGCGCGCCAAGACAGAGATGGCGTTGGCCGTCCTCGACGACGACCGCTCCGTCAAGGCCGTCGCGGCCGCGTACGGCTGCTCGTGGAACACGTGCCACACGGCGGTGGTGGTGACCGCCGATCCGATCCTCGAGGTCGAACCCGAGAAAGTCGTCGTCCTCGGCATCGACGAGACCCGCCGCGGCAAAGCCAAGTGGGAGACCTGCCCCGACACCGGGGAACGCTCGTGGGTGGACCGGTGGGACACCGGACTGGTCGACATCTCCGGCGGTCAGGGTCTGTTGGCGCAGGTCAACGGGCGCACCTCCGCGGTGGTGATCGACTGGTTCGACGCCCGGGACGAGACGTGGAAGGCTCAGATCACCCACGTCGCGATCGATATGTCGATGGTCTACGCGAAGGCGATGCGCGAGGCGCTGCCGCACGCGCAGCTGATCGTGGACCGGTTCCACCTGGTCAAGAAGGCCAACGAGATGGTCGACACGGTCCGGCGCCGGGTCACCCAGGCCGAGCGTGGCCGGCGTGGCCGCAAGAGCGACGTCGAGTGGATCAATCGTCGCCGGTTGCTGCGGGCTTCTGAGCGCCTCACCGACGAGCAGCGGGCCGCGTTGTTCGAGAAGCTGACCGCAGCCGACCCCGCCGGGGACATCGCCGCGGCATGGATCGCGAAGGAACTGCTTCGGGATGTGTTGGCGTGCACTGATCGTGGCGGTCTTCGTTACGAGATCCGAGACGCATTGCATCGCTTCTACGCGTTCTGCGCAGCGTGCTCGGTCCCGGAAATCGGGAAGCTGGCCGCGACGATCTCCACTTGGCAGGAGCCGATGATCCTCGCGATCACCACCGGCCTGTCGAATGCGCGTAGCGAGGGCTTCAATCGGATCGTCAAGCACGTCGGCCGGATCGCATTCGGATTCAGGACGCCGGAGAATCAACGCCGGCGGGTACGGTGGGCCTGCACCCGCCAAGCGCGGCGGGCGTCATCCAGGGCCAGGCAGCTACGCCCCTGCTAACTCGGAAGAGCCGCTTTTCCTGGACATGATCGGGGAGGTCGCACACGCCATCGCGGTGATCGTGGCACGGTTCAACAGCAAGCTCACCGCGGTGGAGACGAACCCACAGGGGAGCATGCGCATCGGTACGGGACAAAGCGGAGCCCTTCGCTCATGCGCCCCGGCCGCTACCCCGAGTGGGGACGAGCCGGGGCCGCAGTTGCTCCACTGCATCCCGGGCCCGTCTACCGCTCTCACTCATGTGCAGATACTGACATCTGTGTCCGACACATCGCCCTCGTAACGTCCCACAGCGGAGGCCGGTCGCCCCGCACCGACGATCACGACACGTTTCACGATTCGACGAGATGAATTGCGGAAGCGGGACAGGAGGCTGCCGACTCCCTGACCGAGCTGTCCAGTTCCGGTGCGGGACTCTCGGTCGCCAGCATCACCACACCGTCGTCGTCACGCTGGTCGAACACTTCCGGCGTGTGCAGTACGCACATCCCGGAGCCGATGCACTTCTGAGTATCAACGCTCACCTTCATGGGAGATCTCCTTGTCGTCGTTCGCATGCGGCGCACATTCATCGACGAAAACCATTGGCAGACATGCGCCTGTCGAGTACGGTACAACACATCTCAGATACGTATCTGAGATATTTTCGGAGGCGGCGGAATGCGAGGAGCGTCGTGGGAGACAAAATGATGACCATGTCCAAGAACTCGTCCGTCTCCTCCCCTCAACCCGTTTCACGAAAGGAACAGGGCGAGGCCACCCGACAACTACTACTCACCACCGCAGAACAGCTGATTGCCGAACAAGGCATGGCCCAGGTTTCGATGCGGCACATCGTCGAAGCAGCTGGAATAGGCAACAATTCTGCGCTGAAATACCACATCGGCAACCGCGTAGACCTGGTGCGCGCGATCATCCGTCGACATGGTGAGCCGATCGCCGCCCGCACCCGCGAATTGAGCGAACAGGTGCGCGACTCCGACGACCCCCGCGACCACGTAGCGAGCTTCATCCGGCCGCATATCGAACACCTGGCCGAACTCGGAAATCCCAGCTGGCAGGCACGCTTCATCGCTCAGGTGGACGTCGATCCCGTCCTCCGTGACGAGATTCTGACCGGCACGCTGGTGCAAGTCCCCCGGTACGACACATGGTCCGGTGTGCCGGAGCTTCCACCTGCCGAGGAAGCCCTGCGGAGCCGGGCACTACGGATGGTCGTCCTGCACACCTGCGCCGCCGAGGAACGTCTCGCCGCGAGCACAGGCGTGCCTGCCGATTGGCCCATGATCGGGGAGGCGCTCATCGACGCAGTCACAGGAATGCTCACCGCCCCCCGTCACCCCCGAAACGCTCATTCCGAACCCACAGCCAACGAAGGGAACAGCCCGTGAAAGCTACCGAGACGACCGCCCCGATCGGATCGTTGACCGGCCGACGACCTCTACCCCCCGAAATATCCGAAAGGACCGGGTGCCCCTTCGATCCGCCCGCCGCACGGTTCCGATTGCAAGAGGAACAGGGCCCGGTCGCAAAGTTGCCACTGCTCAATGGCTCACACGTCTGGTTCGTCACCGGTTACGAAGAAGTCCGCAAGGCCATCTCGGACACCCGCCTCAGCTCCGATGTGGTTCGCAACACCAGCGCCATGTCCCTGACCTCCGAACAGGTGACGGCCGGCGGCTGCCCCGCCCGGCCGGACATGGAGCGCACCGACGGCATGTTCATCTTCATGGATCCCCCGGAACACTCGCGGCTACGCAAGGTGCTCACCAGTCAGTTCACCGTGCGTCGCATGCGTGCCCTGGATCAGCGAGTGCACGAGATCACCGACGAACTCATCACCGCCATGCAGGACGCCGGCACGACCGCCGACCTCGTGGAAGGTTTCGCGTTGGCTCTACCGTCACTGGTGATCTGCGAGCTCCTCGGCGTGCCGTATGAAGACCGGGCAGAGTTCCAGGAACGGAGCGCGATCACCCTCAACATCAACAACACTCCGGAACAGCAGCGCGACGCCGGGCTCGCACTGTGGGAGTTCATGCGCAATCTGGTCGTCGCCAAACGCGCCGAGCCCGGTGACGACATGCTCTCGGGCCTGATCAGCGGCGAACTGGCCGCCGATCCACCGCTGACCGACGCCGAGTTGATCGATATCGGCGTGACGATTCTCGGTGCAGGCCACGAGACAACCGCCAATATGCTTGCGCTGAGCGTCTTTGCACTGCTGGAGCACCCGAAGCAGCTCGCTGCGCTCCAGGACGATCCGACCCTCATCGACGCAGCCATCGAAGAACTGATGCGGTACCTGTCGGTGTCGCATACCGGCCCGACTCGCATCGCGTTGGAGGACATCACCCTTGGTGGGGTTGAGATTCCGGCCGGCGACACTGTCGTGATCTCGTTGCCCACCGCCAACCGGGATGAAGAGCGCTGGCCGGACTCCGACCAGTTGGATGTCACCCGCCCGCGCGACACCGGGCACATGGCCTTCGGCTACGGCATCCACCAGTGCCTGGGTCAGCAGCTCGCCCGTGTAGAGCTGCGCGTAGGACTCGTCGAACTGTTCAAGCGCCTGCCGGCTCTCCGACTCACCGTTCCAGCCGCAGAAATCCCACTACGGACCGACATGGTGGTCTTCGGAGTTCATTCCCTGCCCGTCGCATGGGACTGACGCGCACCACCTCCTCTGCGAGGTAACTCCGCACGATGGATTCAGCGCCGCGCCAGCTGCGCCCTGCACGCACCCAGTGATCGGATCAGCGCTTCACGCTGCCCGAACCGGCACTGGGTGCGTGCCCTCACTGCGTCCGTGAGCAGCCACGACCTCCCGATGTCCGGCTTTGTCGTCACTCCACTCGCACAGTCCGTCACACACGTTCGCCAGCAATGCTTCTGGGCGTTCGTAGACAGAAGCGATTCCGTCATCAGATCAGTGATTGACACATCGTCATCCAGCCTCTAACTTGACCAGCAAGTATTGTTGACCCAGGCACAACGCGAGTCCCGCACAGCCCCGGTCGACTGCACTGCAGTGCACCTTCGAATGCCTTGTCAACGCTCGGAACGTCTTCACGCCCATGCAGTTCGCCGCCCTCAGATTCGAGTCCGCGCCTACGCAGGACCGCAGCAGGGGTCGAAATCTGCAAGTATCGAAAGGAGTCAGGTGGTCACCAACAGCGTTCGACGTCCGACTATGCCTGAGCCGGGAACCACACAGTTGCGAGCAGCCCGATGACTACTACCGAAAAGGACACGGGCAACTCGGTCGGCACGCGTGTTCCACGGATCGAAGACGCTCGTTTACTCACCGGCTCAGGCACTTTCGTTGAAGACATCGTTCGACCCGGCATGCTACATGCGTGTTTCGTACGCAGCCCCCATGCTCGCGCACGAATTCTCGAAATCGACACCTCGGATGCGCTCGCGGTCGATGGCGTCACCGCGATATACCTCGCTGCAGACCTGAATTCCGGCGTCCACGAGTTCAGGTACACAGCAGAGCGTGTCGCCGATCGTCTGATCCGTGTACCACTCGCGGAGGACGAGGTCCGGTTCGTCGGAGATCCGGTCGCACTCATCATCGCCACCGATCGCTATGTGGCGGAGGATGCGGCCGAGCGGGTCCTCATCGAATACGAGCCGCTGACTCCGGTGGTCGATTACGAAACGGCCTATGAGAACCCCGAACTCGTGCACTCGTATGCGCCGTGCAATCTGGCGGGTGAACTCTCCGGTAGACCCTTGTCGGAGTTCGAGCCCCTCTTCGACAGTGCCGCGCATGTCGTCGAGCAGACAGTGCACCAGCAGGCCCACATGCCCATGCCGATGGAAACCCGAGGAGTGGTCGCGGAATGGTCAGCAGCAGCGGGCGACATGACGATCTGGACGTCCACTCAGGCACCACATGAAGTTCGATTGGTATGCGCACGCGTCCTCGGAATCGATGAGCACCACGTGCGAGTGATCGTCCGGGACACAGGGGGCGGATTCGGGCAGAAGGTGGTACCGCAGCGCGAGGAAATCTGCATCATGCTGGCCGCCATAAAGGCCGGGGCCACACTCAAGTGGATCGAAGATCGGCAAGAGCATCTGATGTCTGCGGGGATGGCCCGCCAAGAGCATGGGACAGGGCGCTTCGCGTTCGACGCCGACGGAACGCTCCTTGCCGCCGACCTCGAGTATGTGCAGAACGTGGGCGCCTACCCGGTCACACCTCCGATGACCGCAGGCGGGGTTGTCGGCATGCTGTTCCCGGGACCGTACCGGGTTCCTGCCGCCACCTTCAGAACGAAACTGTTGTATTCCAACACAGTTGGGCGTACTGCCTATCGCGGGCCCTGGCAGTTCGAATCGATGGCGCGTGAGGTAGCGCTGGACACCGCGGCACGGCGCCTCGACATCGACCCGGTCGAACTCCGCAGACGTAACCTGCTGCGAGTCGACGAACTGCCCGTTTCGAACCCCAACGGTATGCCCTACTCGGACGTCACACCGCGCGAGACATTCGAGCAGGCACTCGAGATCCTCGACTACCCCGCATTTCGCCGCGAACAGCACCTCGCCCGCCTGGAGGGTCGCTACATCGGTGTGGGCACATGCACATACCTCGAACCCACCACGGGCGCGACGGCATTCCACGCCACCGAGGGCGCCACCATTCGCATCGAGCCGTCCGGCAAGGTCAACGTCTACGTTGCCGGCGGATCCTGCGGAAACAGCTTGGAGACCACCGTGGTCCAGCTGACCGCCGACGCGCTCGGGGTCGAGATCGGGCACGTCAACACAGTCCAGGGCGACACCGCGATCACACCCTTCGGCGCCGGAACCGGCGGTAGCCGATCCGCCTCGATGACCGCCGGCGCCGTGGCTCAGGCCGCGGCGGTCCTTCGTCAACGGATCCTCGCACTCGCCGCGCACACGTTCGAAGTCGACACCGACGATGTCGAGTTCTCGCGCGGTCGGGCCACCGTTCGCGGTGTGCCGAACCGGGAGTTGAGTCTGGCCGAGATTGCCGACATCGCATACTTCCAAGCCCAGACACTCCCGCCGGGCCTTACCTTCGGCCTGGAGGTAAGCGAACGATACCGGGCAGAGAGCCCACTGATCTGGGCCAACGCGACCCACGTGTGCACATGCGAGGTCGACATCGAGACCGGTGAGGTAACACTGTTGCGTTACATAGTGAGTGATGATTGCGGTCCCATGATCAACCCGAACGTGGTCGAAGGACAGATCTACGGCGGCACGGTACAGGGCATCGGTGGAGCTCTCTACGAGCATCTGGCCTACGACGACACCGGGAACCCGATCACGACGACGTTCATGGACTATCTCGTCCCGACGGCCAACGAGGCTCCCGTGATCGAGCTGGGACACATCGAAACCCCGGGCCCCGGCCCGGGCGGTTACAAGGGTGTCGGTGAGGGTGGAGCGATCGGATCTGCTCCGGCGGTGGTCAACGCCGTCGTCGATGCTCTTGCGCCGTTCGGGGTCGAAGTAGATCATCTGCCGTTGAGCCCGTCCCGGATCATCGACATGCTCGATGCCGCTCGCACCCAGGCGGTGGACAAGTGAAACCGTCGTCATTCGAATACCACCGGCCCACGACACCTGAGGAAGCAGCCGAACTCCTCACGAGGTTCGGAGACGACGCGAAAGTCATCGCGGGCGGACAGAGTCTGATGCCGATGCTCAACCTTCGACTGGCCGCTTTCGAGCATCTCATCGATATTGCGCGTCTCACCGAGCTGAGCGGTATCACGCAGGATTCGGGTTCGGTCAGCGTGGGCGCCACCACGAATCAGGCGACGATCGGCAGGTCGGCTACCATCCGCAGGGCCGTGCCGTTGCTCTCCAAGGCCACACCACTCATCGGACATTTTCCGATCCGCACTCGCGGCACCATCGGTGGTTCTGTTGCCCACGCGGACGCCGCTGCGGAGTACCCGGCGGTGGCGTTGACTCTCGACGCCGAGCTCGAGGCGCTCTCCGCCTCCGGCCGCCGCACCATACAGGCTGCAGAGTTCTTCACCGGCATATGGAGTACAGCGCTGCGTGACGACGAGATTCTCACAAGGATCACCTTTCCCGTATGGGAAGGCCGAATCGGGCATGCGATCGCCGAATTCTCCCGTCGCAAGGGCGACTTCGCTATGGCAGGTGCGTGCGTGGCCGTGAAGGTCGATGAGAATGCGCGAGTAGAGAAGTGCAATATAGGACTCTTCGGACTGGGGCCTGTGCCGATGCGAGCGACCGCAACAGAACGCTCCTTGGTGGGATGTTCGATCGACGCACTGGAGGTGCGCGAGATCGGGCACGCCGCGGTATCCGATTTGAGGTCTGTTCCTGCCGATCTGCACGGATCCGCCGCATATCGCACACGAGTCGGAGCAACGATGGTGGCGCGCGCCCTGACGAGCGCCCTCGAGGAGGCAATCGATGACTGACATCGAGATCACGGTCGAGGTCAACGGCACAGTGAGACGCTCGTCCATCGCGCCGAGACTCACGCTGGCAGACTTCTTACGCGTCGACTGCGGGCTGACCGGCACCCACGTGGGGTGTGAACACGGAGTTTGCGGCGCGTGCACGGTCATGATGGACGGTGAGGCCGTACGCGCATGTCTCGTGTTCGCAGTGCAAGCCGACGGTACCCGGATCACCACCATCGAGGGCATCGCCTCGCCCGACGGCACGCTGGCACCGATCCAGGAAGCCTTCCGCGAGCACCACGGCCTGCAATGTGGCTTCTGTACACCGGGTTTCATTCTCACGGCGACGGCACTGCTGCAGGAGAACCCCACACCGACAGACGAAGAGATCCGAGACGGCATCTCCGGAAGCATCTGCCGCTGCACCGGCTATCAAGGGATAGTGGCCGCCATCCGTGCCGCATCGACAACCACCTGAACCATTGGTTCGACCAATACAAGGATCTGCATGAAACTGGAGAACACCTTCTGCATCGCCGTCCCCGTCGACGAGTCCTGGCGGGTACTACTCGATATCGAACGTGTCGCGCCCTGCGTTCCGGGAGCTACCATCACGTCCCACGACGGCGACAAGTATTCCGGCAACATCAAGGTCAAAGTGGGCCCGATCGCCTTGAAGTACGCCGGCATCATCGAACTACGGTCGACGGATGAGGCCGCAAAGGTGGTGGTCTTCGAAGGTAGCGGTCGAGAGGCCCGAGGCAATGGCACGGCGAGCGCGGTCATCACGTGTCGTCTGTCCGAGTCGGGCGAACGTACCGATGTTGTCGTCGAGACCGAACTCGATATCACCGGCAAGCCAGCACAATTCGGACGTGGAGCTCTCGCAGAAGTCTCCAACAAGCTCATCGAGCAGTTCGCCGCCAACCTCGCAGAACAGATCCTTGTGTCTGCAGGAACTTCGAACGTGGATGCCTCGGAGAGCGCAGGTCCGCGGCCATCGGACAGCACGGAGCCGGCGGACGTGGAAGCAGGCAACGACAGCTCTACGCGCATCGCCGGCCGCACTGCTCCTGCACCGCCGATAGACCTCCTGAGTATCGGAGGACGGAGCCGTGCCATTCCAGTGATCATCTCGGCGGCGGCGGTCGCACTGATGGTCCCGCTCTTGATTCGGTGGCGACACCGTACTTCTGCCTGAATCTCGGATTCTCGCGTTGATCGGCCGGATGCGCCCATCCGACCGGAACGAGCGACTCAGCGGAGCCGCTCATGAACAGAAATGAGGCACAACATGTCAGGAAAACTCGAAGGAAAAGTAGCCTTCATCACCGGTGCGGGCCGCGGCCAAGGACGAAGCCACGCCGTCCGTATGGCCGAAGAAGGCGCGGACATCATCGCAGTAGATGTCTGTAAACAACTCGACGGCGTCAAGATCGCGATGTCGACACCCGACGACCTCGCCGAAACCGCAGCCCAGGTCGAGGCGCTGGGCCGCCGCATTCATGCCGTCGAAGCGGACGTGCGCGATGAAGATGTCATAACCGAGACCGTTCGGGAGGGCGTCGCCAAGTTCGGTCGCCTCGATATCGTCGTGGCCAATGCAGGGTTGGCCAGCGAAGGCGCGACCCTCGACGAAATGACCCAGAAGGCATGGCGCGACATGATCGACGTCAACCTGACCGGCGTATGGACCACCACGAAGGCCGCCACTCCCCATATCGTGGCCGGCGGCCGAGGAGGATCGATCATCCTGACCAGCTCCGTCGGCGGCTTACGCGGCGCGCGGCATATCGGTCACTACATCGCGGCCAAGCACGGCGTCATCGGCCTGATGCGCACACTGGCGTTGGAACTGGGCGACAAGCGCATTCGCGTGAACACGTTGTGCCCCACCAATGTGGGCACACCGATGCTCCTCAATGACGCAACCTACCGACTTTTCCTACCCGACCTGCCGAACCCGACGAAGGAGGACTTCGCCAAGGTCGCTCAGACGGGCCAGATCCTGCCGACACCGTGGGTCGAGCCAGAGGACATCAGCGCGGCGGCACTGTTTCTCGCGTCCGATGATGCTCGCTTCATCACCGGCGTCGCCCTGCCCATCGACGCTGGATCGTTGCTCAGGTAGGGACCGATAGAGCAGGGGTACTCCGAACGCGTCGACCCGTTTACCCCACGTCGCGTCGTGATCGGTCGCTGATGCTCCTGCATCGGCGACTGATCGTTCGGATCTCCGGCAGCACAGAGCACTCGATCAGCGCTCGGTTGAAAGCGACCGAGAACGTTCCGCCGTCCGCTTCACCCACATTTGTGCGTCAAGTCCGAGAGGTCGATCATGCGCCGAATCTCACCGTATCCGAAGCTCGTCTCAGCACTGTGCAGCAGTGCGTTGCTCCTTTTCGTAGCGGCCTGCGGAGGCAGCGCCCCGGACAGCGAATCCGGAGGTGAGGCGGGCAGTCCCGTAGCCGGCGGATCGATGACGATTCTGCAGGCTGCCGAACCCCCGTCCCTGGACCCGGCGTCGATGTCCAATGTCTTCGCGTTTCACCCGGCATTGGGTAATGCGCTGTACGGGACGTTGATGATCAACGACACCGAGACGTTCGAGATCGAGTACAAAATGGCCACCGACTTCTCGACCTCCGACGGAGGAATCACGTACAACCTGGCGCTCCGGCCCGGTCTGATGTTCACCGACGGCACCCCGCTGGACGCCGCAGCCGTCAAGTTCAATTGGGATCGCCTGCGCGACCCCACTCTCGGTTCGACCTCGACCAGGCAAGCAGTCCAGGTTGCCGACACCGAGGTCATCGATGCCACGAATCTGAAGGTCACGATGGTGGCACCGAACCCTCATTTCGCGGAATCACTCGTTGCCGGTGCGCTGAATTGGATCGCGTCACCGACCGCCCTACAGAAGGGGCGGCAAGCTTTCGACGAGAACCCGGTCGGTGCCGGACCATTCACTCTGGTCAGCTGGACCCGCCAAAGCGCCATCGAGCTGGAGAAGAACCCGGACTACTGGGACGCGCCCAGGCCCTATCTCGACCGCCTCACGATCAAGGGCGTTCACGACACCAATCAGCGCATCAACGCGATGACCACCGGCGCCGCAGACCTGTCGCTGGAGTCGACCATGGCCAACATCAACAAGGCTGGTGAGACCGGGCTCCAGACGGAAACCCTGCCCACCGGCGGCGGCCAGATGATAGGCATGAACGAACGTCGTGCCCCGTTCGACGATGTGCGCGCCCGCCGTGCCGTCAGATTGGCTTTGGATCTCGATGCCCTCAACACCATCGTGTACAACGACGAAGGTGAAGTCCCCGAGACCTTCTTTCCCGAAGAATCCCCCTTCTACAGCGACATGGCCTTCCAGGCGTCGGACCCGGACGAAGCACAACGACTGTTCGACGAACTGGCGGCGGAAGGAAAGCCTGTCCGGTTCTCCTTCGCTTCCTTCCCCACCACGGATTCCAGGGTTCTCGCCGAAGGTGTGCAGGCACAGCTGAGTACGTACGACAACGTCGAGGTGGAAGTCGACATGCTCGACGCTGCAACGGCCACCACGCGGCTCACTACCGGCGACTTCGACATGATCATCACCGCCACAATCGTCCAGGACCCTGATTTTGCGCTCTGGACCGCGCTGCATTCCCAATCGACCGGAAACTTCACAGGCACCAGCGATCCCGAGCTCGATGCCGCACTCGATGCCGGACGTGTCAGTGAATCGTTCGAGGACCGAAAGGCCGCCTACGACACCGTGCAGGAACGCCTGATCGAGGTGGTCCCGGGAATCTGGTACATCCGTGCAATTCCCTCGGTGATGTATGGCACGGACGTGCATGGCGTCGAGTTGTACACGCTCGGCTCCCCTTTACCCGAGGAGCTGTGGATCGACTGACAGTCATCAGAGGCGGGCGTATCGATCACGCTCGAGCAACGAAGGGCAGCGCAACCGATCGGCCACGATGACGGGCCGATCGGTTGCCGCGTTCCAGGGCAGGGCTTCCGATCAGCTGTAGTAGCCACGCAGGAAAACCCGCACCCCCGCGCGCACATGCTCTTCGGTCGAACGCCCCCCGCCTGAGGTATCCCGGCCGATCAATGCCATCAGATGGAAGGCGGCGAGCATCGGGTCGTCGAGGTTCAGCCTGTCCAGATTCGCAAGGCGATCGGCGAGGTGCCGGCGCACGCGTAGCGGCCCGGCTTCCCTCCATGCGTCCACAGCCGCGGGCGGAATGTGTTCGATGTCGGCCTGGATCTGCCGGACGAGAGCGAAGTGGGTGACGTACTTCTCGTCCCACACCAGGGCGACGCCCAGGTCGGTGAGGTCGTCCTCGAGGTCGGTGACCTTACGCAGGTAGTTGTCGATCACGGACATGTGCCCGGCCGCGACGCGATCGGAGCTTGCGGTGATGACGGTCTGGAAGAGCGTCGCCTTGTCGCCGAAATGGTTGTAGATCGTCCGCGTCGAGACGCCCGCTTCTTTGGCGATCACGTCGATGCCGGCCCGCGTGTAACCGTCGCGGGCGAACACCTCGAGCGCCCCGGTCAGAATCGCTTCTCGCTTGTCAGCACGTAACGCCATGGTCCACACCTTAGTGAGTAAAACAGCTATTGCACTTTTTACAGTGCTCGTTGTACTTTACGTGTGCACCCATCGACCCAGGAGATACCGCATGACACGGATAGCAATCATCGTCGGCAGCACCCGCCCCGGACGTCGCGCCGCAACCGTGGCGCAGTGGGTCCACGAGGTCGCCCAGCAACACCGGCCGGATGACACCTACGACGTCATAGACCTACGCGACTACGATCTGCCGCACCTCGACGAGCCCGCGCCCGCGATCTTCGGCACGTACGAGAAGGAGCACACACGACGGTGGGCCGCGACGATCGGGCCGTACGACGGATTCGTCTTCGTCGCACCGGAATACAACCACTCCTTCCCCGGTGCACTGAAGGACGCCATCGACTTCCTGTACGACGAATGGGCCGACAAGGCAGCAGGCTTCGTCACGTACGGAGTCCAAGCCGGCGGGGTCCGGGCAGCGGAACACCTTCGGCTCGTGCTGGCCGAGGTAAAAGTCGCGACCGTACGCACCCAGGTCGTGCTGTCGCTGCACCACGACTTCGACATCACCGACCCGCTGGAACCCGGGGCATTCACACCTGGGCAGCACCAGGAACCGGCCCTGACCGGCCTGATCGACGAGGTCTCCACCTGGTCGGGAGCACTGAAGTCGCTGCGAGTGCCCGCATGACCGCCGTCATCGGCCGGGCCGGGCAACGCGCGGCGGTTCGGCCGATGACCGTGACGCTGGTCGTCGTACTCAACATGCTCATGGTGGTACTCGACACCACGATCGTCCACATCGCGATCGGCACCCTCGCCCGCGAGTTCCACGCCACGATGACCGATATCCAGTGGGTGACCACGGGATACGTCCTCGGACTGGTGACCATCATCCCGATCACCGCCTGGGCGGTCGGACGCTTCGGCACCAAGCGGCTCTACCTCACCGCAATCATCCTGTTCGTGCTCGGCTCTGTCCTGTGTGCTTGCGCATGGGATGTGTGGTCGCTGGTTGTCTTTCGTGTATTGCAGGGACTCGGTGGCGGCATGTTGATGCCGGTCGGCATGACGATCGTGCTCCGTGCAGCGGGCGAAGGCGAAAACGGTCGGCTCATGAGCATGCTCGGCATCCCACCTCTCATCGGGCCACTGATCGGTCCGGTATTGGGCGGCATCCTCATCGACGCGGCATCGTGGCGTTGGATCTTCCTGATCAACGTCCCGGTCGGTCTCGTCGGCGCGCTCCTCGCCGCGCGCCTTCTCCCCACCGACCCGAACCGCACTCGACGCAGCCTCGACTGGGTCGGGCTTGTGTTGCTCTCATGCGGACTCACCGTGTTGGTCTTCGGACTCACCGGCGGAGGGATCATGTTCGCCGTACTCGGTGGCGTGCTCGGGGCCGGATTCGTCGTCCGGTCTCTCACGACCGACGAGCCGCTCATCGAACTCCGACTGTTCCGTCGTCGCAAGCTCGCCGCGTCGGCTCTCACCCTCACGTTCGCGGCAGCGGCGTACTTCGGGTCCATGGTCCTGCTGCCGCTCTACTATCAGATGGTTCGAGGAGAGGACGCACACACCACCGGACTGCTGAGCATTCCGCAGGTTGTCGCGACCGGCATCACGATGCAAGTGGCCACGCGCCTGGTCGATCGGATCCCACCCGGCCGGGTCGTCGCGCTGGGCACGATCATTGCCCCCACCGGGGTTCTGCTGTTCGTCGTCCTCGTCTCTGCCGACACCCCGTATTGGCAGCTCATGGCCGCTATGTCGGTGATGGGCGTCGGAATCGGTATGACGCTCATGCCCGCGACTGCCGCGGGAACCCGCGGCCTCACCCACGACGAGATCCCATCCGCCAGCACCGGACTGATGATCATTCAGCAGGTCGCGGTCGCGTTGGGTACCGCGGTGTTCTCGGCTCGGCTCGCGCAGTCCGTCACCGAGCGAATCCCCCAGCTCGGGGATCTCGAGCAGGCATTCCTACTCCCCGCGTCGTCCCTTCCCCTCCTGGCGGATGCCTTCCGTTCCACTTACCTGTGGGTGGCCGTGATCTTCGCCGCTGCGCTTCTCCCCGCACTGTTTCTGCCACGCCGACGCATCGAGGTATGACATGCACCAATACGACTGCACGCCTTCGGCGTTCCCGACAACCTGATCTACGAGCACCTTGCGGACCCTGCTCCGGGGCTCGGCGAAGTTCGTATCGCGGTCGAAGCAGCCGGAGTACACACCATCGAGACGAAGATCCGGCGCGGCGAGACCGTGGGACCACATCTGCCACCGGCACTTCCGCTCGTTCCGGGAGGGGAGGTCGCCGGCATAGTCGATGCGGTCGGCGACGGCGTCGAGCCGGCATGGATCGGTCGGAGGGTCGCTACGCACCTCGACGGCCACGGCGGCTACGCCGAACTCGCCATCGCTCGCATAGAGGACCTCTACCCCATCCCCGACGACATGTCCGCCGACGTCGCCGTCGCGATGGTCGGCACCGGTGCAACCACGCTGGGTCTACTGCACGCCACACAACCGACCGATGACGATGCCGTCCTCGTCCTCTCCGCCGCCGGTGGCATCGGCACGCTGCTCGTCCAGAGCTTGCGTCGTGAGGGCATTTTCGTCATCGGGGCCGCCGGTGGTGCGACGAAGACCGCGCAGGTGCGCGAGAATGGTGCCGATATCGCGGTGGACTACAGCGACCCGGACTGGCCGGAGCGCCTTCCCTCTGCACCCCGGGTCAGTGTCGTGATGGACGGCGTCGGCGGCCGAATCGGGCGACAGGCTCTCGAACTTCTCGCGCCTGGTGGCCGGACCATCCTCTACGGGTGGGCATCCGGTTCGCCCACCGAAATCACTACCACCGACCTGATCTCCCGGCAGCTCACAGCGACCTGGGCACTCGGGCCACGCATGGTTCCGCCGGGCGGGTGGGACGCATTGCGCTCGACCTCCCTGGAGTGCGCTGCGACCGGGAAGTTCCGACCGCTGATCACACGCTTCCCACTGTCGGAGGCCGCAGCAGCCCACGCAGCGGTGGAGGCCCGGACAGCGCGCGGGAAGGTCGTCCTCACCGTCGGCGGTCGAACTGGACCCACAACTCGCTGATCGATATCACCACGACGTCGCACTCCTGTCTGCTAGCTTCTGATCTACGGCACCGCATTCCGTCGGTTCGACGTGGCTTCTGTGGCGGCACGCGGGCAGGCATGCACCACACCGCCCAGCATGCCTTCCCTTCCGATGAGAGCGATCGCAGATGACGTCTACGACCGACACGACCCCCGCCGCGTGCGCGCCGGAGGAGCCCGCGTTACCGCTACCGACACGATTGCGGGCCGGAATGCTGCGGTGGCTCGGACGCTTCCATCCGGTCGGGCTCGCCTGCGCGCTGCTGTTCTACTGCTGGTCGCTGTCGCCGTCGCTGCTTCCCCGCGCGTGGTACCTGCAGGGTGTGGCCACGGGTATCAGCGTGATCACGGGCTACGGACTCGGTGTTCTGATCGCGTGGGCCGTACGCAAATGTGGATTCACCACCCGATGGTCTCGGACTCAGAAGAAGGTCGGTTGGTGTGTGCTCGGGGCGGTCGCGCTGGTGATCGTGCCGACCTTCCTCGTTCTCGGGTCGTGGTGGCAGGACATCAGTCGTGAACTGGTGGGTGTGGAACCGGGAAGCAACTGGGACTACCCCGGTGTCCTCCTCGTCGCCGTCGTCGTCTCCCTCATCCTGTTGGCGGCAGGCCGGGGGCTGCGTCGTCTCGCGCAGGCGCTCACGCGCCTGGTCGTACGACTTCTTCCGGTGCAGGTCGCTCGAGCTGTGAGTGTCGTGGTCGTCGGGCTTGTCGTCGTCCTGGCGGTCGAAGGTCTTCTGTCGGTGGAAATCGCGCGAATCGCCAACGGGTCGGCAATGGTCGTGGACGAGGGCACACCCGACGGGGTTGTCCAGCCGCAGGTCCCCGAACGTTCCGGATCCGACACGTCGTTCGAGCCCTGGGATTCTTTGGGTCGCGAAGGACGCACATTCGTTGCAGGTGGTCCGACCGCGGAGGAGATCACTACTGTCACGGGCGAACCGGCGATGATGCCGATCCGGGTCTACGCCGGCTATCGCTCTCTCGATGGGCTCGAGAATCTCTCCGACATCGAGCAGATGGAGGTGCTCGCCGCCCACGTCGTGGCGGAGCTCGAGCGGACCGGAGCATTCACACGGAACTACCTGGCGGTCGCGACCACCACCGGTCGCGGATGGGTCAACCAGGATGTCGCGGCGGGCCTGGAGTTCCTCTCGGACGGAAACTCGGCCATCGCGGCGATGCAATACTCCTTCCTCGCCAGTCCACTCGCGTTCCTCGCCGACCGTGTCTCACCGCGCAACGCGGGTCGCGCACTGTTCGAGGCGGTGTACGACAGGTGGAATCGCCTGGACCCTGAAACACGTCCGAAACTGCTGGTTTTCGGTGAATCGCTGGGTTCGTACGGCGGGCAGTCGGCGTTCTCCGGCGCGCAAGACATGATCACCCGAACCGACGGTGCCCTCTGGGTCGGCACGCCGAACTTCTCGGAACAGTGGCGCCGCATCACCGATTCACGAGATCCTGGGAGCCGCGAGATTCTTCCCGTCGTGTACGGCGGCCAGAACGTGCGGTTTGCTGCAACGCCCGCAGATTTGACCGATCTCGACGGCGTCGGTGAATGGGACTTCCCCCGCGTCGTGTACTGGCAACACCCCAGCGACCCGATCGTATGGTGGTCCACCGCACTGATCCGGCATCGACCCGATTGGCTTCGTGAGGAACGCGGCGCCGACATCGACCAGGGAATGTCATGGATACCGTTCGTCACCTTCTGGCAGGTGACGCTGGATATGGTGTTCGCGGCCAACGTGCCCGGCGGACACGGCCATGCATATACAACCGAAGCCGTCTATTTCTGGGCGGACATCCTCGGAATCGAGGACGAAGCACGAGTGCAGACCATCTTCGAAGCATTGTCATCGAACGAATGGTGACCAGGAACTGTCATACTCGACCGACAGCAATTAGTCTGCCACTGAGAGGATCTCGATGAAGAGTGCCATTTGTTCCGCTGCTCGCGTCACAGCCATAGTTTCCGGACTGGCCTTCGCTGCAATCATCGGCTCCGGCACCGCCCAGGCGGCCCCTCAGGATTGCGCCATACAGCAGGATCCCTTCAACGCGACGGTGACCTGCCATGACGCCGATGCACCGCCCGGTAGGGAGTACGCGTTGATCGTCGACTGCTGGGGTCTTCACGGCATCCCCAACGCCTTTCCGCTGTACGCGATCGGGCCCTACAGCCAATCCAGTCCCTCATTCGCTCCCACAGGTCAGGCCTCTGGGACGTGCGGCACGAACTGGGGTGTTCCCTCGTACAATCTCGGTGTGATCACCGGTGCACATGTGGATATCTATCGCCAATAGCAGATATCGGGGACACGACCGCACGACTGCAGAACGGCACCATTTTCGCCCGGTAGATCGACAGTCGCCCAATGTGTTTCGTCGGGCACTGTCGATCTACCGGGCGAAACTCTCTCACTCCCGGGTGAGGATGTGGTACTCGTGCAGCAGCTGCCCGATCTCGTTCTCGTCGAGTTTCTTGCTCAACCGTCGTCGCATGAGCTTCGGCAGCGGGACGTTCTCTTCCTTCTTGTCGTTGAGGAAGTACGTCGCCTGCAGCAGCTTCCGGATGTCGTACGTCGATCCGAATACCTCGGGCACACCACGTTCTATGCCCAGCAACTCGTATGCGGCCTCCATCCCCGTGCGGACCGAGTACTCGGTGGTGAAGATGCAGTCGCGGGTGGTTTCCGCGAACTGACCGAGGAAGGCGAAGTTGACGGCACCTTCCGGGACCACGGCCGGCCGGTCCCCTGCCTGACGCGGCATGAAGAACGAGGTGACGTAGGGCATCATCACGGGTACTGTCTTCGCTGCATTCGCAGCGAGCTCAGGGATGTCCCCGATCGGAACACCCATGTGGTACAGCCATTCCTGCGTGATCTCTTCGCCCGTGCACTCCTGCATCGGCTTCTTCACGTAGTCGCCCGGAACGTCGACGAACAGCGAATACACCCACACGACTATCTGATCCTTGGGCTGCTGCTTGAAATGCGGCTGACGGTTCACTGTCCAGCTCATCAGCCACTTCGAATCCCGGGCGGTGACGATGCCTCCGGTGACGACACGCCCACTGAACGGATCCCGCTTACAGATCTTCTGGATGTACTCGGGGATACGTTCGTCGAGTGTCGTGACGGTCGCCGACTCCCATTTGGTTTCGGGGATGTGCGCACCGAACACGTCGGGGCGACCGAAGGCAGGATCCTTCTCGGCGATCCGACGCCACAGATCCCATGCCGGCGCGGGCCCCTCGTCGAGCCGCGCCGGTGTGTGGTGGTCGCCGTTGTTCGAATTCTCTGTCAACGAGCCGATGGTGGTGAGCACGAGATCATCGAGACCCAGATCGACGCCGCCCTCGGCTCCGCCGGAGATCCAGTGGATACGCGTGGCCTGTTTCCGTTCGGACGTGATCTCGAAATCGATGTCCGTGACCTCGGTGTCGAACCGGAAGTTCACACCCTGATCGAGCAGCCACGTGTACAGCGGCAGCACGAGCGACTCGTACTGGTTGTACTTGGTGAATTTCAGGGTGCTCAGATCCGGTAGACCGCGGATGTGGTGGATGAAGCGGTGCAGATACAGCTTGATCTCGAGCGCACTGTGCCACTCCTCGAACGCGAACATCGTGCGCCAGTACAACCAGAAGTTGCTGTCCAGGAACTCGCGGCCGAACACCTCGTCGATGCGCTTGTTCTCGAGTTCCTCACGCGGCGTGAGGAACACCTTCATGATGTCCTTCTGAGCCTTCGAACTCATATCGAACTTGAAGTCGGTGTGTGCGTCCTGCCCGCGCTTCTCCGTGACACGTTGAAGCGAATAGTTCGGATCGTCCTTGTTGAGCCAGTAGAACTCGTCGAGCACGCTGGCATCGTCGACCTCGAGCGACGGAACGGACCGGAACAGATCCCACAGACACTCGAAGTGATCTTCCATCTCGCGCCCACCGCGGATGACGAACCCCTTCTTCGGTTCCTTGATTCCGTCGAGCGCACCACCGGGCAACTTCAGCCGTTCGAGGATCGTGATCCGATCACCGGCCATCCTTCCGTCACGGATCATGAAGGCCGCCCCGGCCAGCGAGGCCAGCCCCGAGCCGACGAACCACGCCGACTTGTCGTCCACTCCCTCAGGCTTGCGTGGACGGGCGAATGCCTCGTAGTTGCCACTGCTGTAATACATTTCGTCTCGTTTCTCGTGTCAGGAGTACTTGTAGAAGCCTTCGCCCGACGCGAGGCCTAGCTTGCCCTTGTCGATGTAGTTCTCTTTCAACCACACTGCGAGTTTCTGCTGATCGCCGTCGCCGCCGGCCATGATGTTGTAGGGGGTGGCGAGCCCGACGATGTCGTAGATCTGGAACGGTCCGATCGGCGCACCCGTCGCGATCTTCCATGTCTTGTCCACGGCTTCGGGGTCGGCGTATCCGCCCTCAGCGAGTTCGGCCGCCGACGCGAGGAACGGCACGAGGAGCGAGTTCAAGACATATCCCGCTTTCTCCTTGTGCAGTTCGATCGGCACCATGCCGATCGCGGTCGCGAATTCGACCACCGTTGCGAACACGGCCGGGTCGGTGTCGGGTGTGCCCATGATCTCGGCCGTGTTGAATCGCCAGACCTGGTTCGCGAAGTGCAGTGCGAGGAACCGGTCGGGGCGCCCGGTGGACTCTTTCAGGTCGCTCGGAAGCAGCGTCGACGAGTTGGTGGCGAAGATGGTGGCTTCCGGCGCTGCCGCGCCGATCTTCTGGTAAATCTCTTCCTTGAGTGACAGAATCTCTGGGACTGCTTCGATCACGAGGTCGGCGGTCGCCACCGATCCGTTCAGATCCGTTGTCAAGGTGATTCTTTCGTGTGCTTCCCGAACGGTCTGCTCGGTGGCGCCCGGCACCTCTCTCTTGTACGTCTCGGCTAGTCCGGCGAATCGTTCTCGCGCACCCGCGAGCGCTTCGTCGCTGATGTCGTAGGAGGTGACTTCGTACCCTTTGTAGGCCGACTGGAACGCTATCTGCGACCCCAGGACGCCGGCACCGAGCACAGTCACTTTTCGAATTTCGCCCATTCGTACCTCCTTGTGGACCTGCCGGGTGTTCGCCGTCTTCCGCAGTCCGAATGATTACCACAAGCGCGTACAGTCGACAGTTATCGAAGGGCGGCGAAGACACCGACAAATCGAGATCCGGAGTTCCAGAAGGAAGCCGGTTTCGCGACGGATATTGGAACGATTCGCAATCTATCACAGCAAAGTAGCGTTTCGCCGGAATTCTGGATTCGACGAAACCTCCGTGTGAACCGGACCTCTGATAGCGTCGAATCCACGGCGCAGGACTTCTTCTCCAACGTCAATGTCGTCGTGCTGAACAAGTCATCGTGCTGAACAAACAGTGCACACTCTCGGGATGTCATCCCGATGCGTATCCACGGAGGTGCCGGTGCAGAACTTCACGGTGCTGCTGGCGCTCGAATGGGAGGCACCGCCCTGGACAGATCGCCTCATCCGGTGGCTCTCGCTGCAGGGAACAAGCCTGATCCTGTGGACCACCGGGGCCATCCTGGCTGCGCGCTTCGTGCAGTGGCTCGTCCACCGGGTCACCGACCACATCGACGGAGCATTCACCGAGTCCGACGCGATCGTGCGTTCGGAGACACTCAAACATCGGCACTCTGTCGCCCAGGTCATCGCATGGATCGCGTGCGTCGCGATCTACACGATCGCGTTCGTCAGCGTGCTGCGCAATCTCGGATTGCCCGTGACAGGTATCGTCGCGCCGGCCACTGTGATCGGCGCGGCCATCGGATTCGGAGCACAACGGATCGTGCAGGACCTGCTCGCCGGATTCTTCATCATCGCGGAGAAACAGTACGCGTTCGGCGACACCGTCAATCTCACCCTCACCGGAGCGATCATCACCGAGGGCACTGTCGAGGATGTCACTCTTCGGGTCACCCAACTGCGGTCGAACGACGGAGAGATGGTGACCGTCCCCAACGGGCAGATCCTGAAGGCAACCAATCTGTCGAAGGACTGGGCACGCGCGGTGGTGGACGTGCCCGTACCCGTCGGTGCCGACCTGAGCCGAATCAACGACATCCTGCAGAAGGTCGGGCACGCGATGTTCCTGGATAGTCGGATGAACAAGCTGCTGTTCGACGAACCCTCCCCCATGGGAGTCACGCGGCTCGAACTCGACACGGTGACGGTACGCATGGTGGCCCGTACCCTTCCCGGCCAACAGTTCGAAGTCGGCCGCGACCTGCGCCAGCGCATCGTCAGTGCCTTCGCGACCGCCGGCGTCGCCCACCTGCCGGACAAGACCGAAACGACCCCCAGCGGTGCATCATGACGCCGGACCCAACCGACGACGGCGCCCCGGAACCCACGGCGTCCGAACCGGTTCGGCAGCGCACACTCTGGAGCCGAATTCCTCGTCATCTCTTCGGTGGTCGCGTACGCACCGTCACAGCAGCACTGATCGTGCTGTTCCTCGCGACCCTGATGCTCTACAGCCAGCAATCGGCGTACTACGAAGCACTCGACGAGGCCTCCCACACCACCGCGCCCCCGGTCCACACCGACGCGCCGTCGGACGATGATGCGGTGACAACTCCAGCAGTGACCCGTTCGGTGACACCGACGTCCACGTCGGAACCCACGATCACCACCACCAGCTCTGTTCCCCCGGAAGCACCGGATTCCGAAGTGGAACCCACGACTCCTACGACGTCCGCCGGGACCGCCGACACGTCGGAAGCTTCGCCCACGACGGTCGTACCCACCACGACGTCGCTCAGCGACCGGTGAGAAGCAGAAATTCACCCCCTGAATTAACCCTCCCGTCGTCACCGAGATGGTCGATCGGGGAAGAAAGAGTGATAGAAAAATCGGGAGACCATTCGAGGAGGAATAAATCTTCCAGGGACGGAAGTCCTGTATCGCTTCATTTCCACGTGAGCCGTGGATACGACATCGACGAGGAATGCGCGCCGGACACATCGTCGATATGACGTAACCATTTCCGAACGCCTGGAACCGTTCGGATGATGCCAGTTGTAGCACCACTTTTGTGCTGACCGAAATCGGCCCCTCCGGGCCCGGAAAGGTGTAACGGATGTGCACTCGAGTCGTCTGGAACGAACCCTCAGGCGGTGTGCTGGTAGGCCGCAACATGGACTACCACCGCGACACCGGAACGAACCTGTGGTCGTTGCCGCGGGGCATCGAACGCAACGACGGTGTCGGTGGAGGTCTGACCTGGACCGCGAAGTACGGCAGCGTCGTGGCGGGGGCGTACGACATGATGACCGTCGACGGAATGAACGAGGCCGGATTGGCGGGACACATCCTGTGGTTGACCGAATCCACTTACGGCACATACGACAAGAGCAAGCCCGCGCTCAGCATGGCCGTGTGGATGCAGTACTTCCTCGACAACTTCGCGACGGTCGACGAGGCGGTGTCGTGGATCGACCGCACGGGCGTACAAGTAGTGCCCTTGGGTGATCCCGCCACCGGTGAAGTACCTGCCGTGCACTTGGCGCTGGACGACGCGACCGGAGATTCTGCGGTCATCGAGTACCTCGACGGCAAGGCCGTCGTCTGGCACAGCCGCGACCACGTCGTCATGACCAACTCCCCCACCTACGACAAACAGATCGAACTGCTGAAGCAGATCGAGGGCTTCGGGGGCGACAAGCCGATCCCCGGCACCGACTCTGCATCAGACAGGTTCGCCCGCGCCGCACATTACGTCGGTCGACTGCCGAATCCGGAGAACTCCGTGGACGCCGTTGCGGGAATGCTCAGCGTCATCCGTAACACCGCCCAACCCTTCCGAACCCCAGAACCTGGCAAACCGTATGCCTCACAGACGATATGGCAGACCGTTGCCGATCTGACCAACAAGCGGTACGTGTTCGAGTCGACCACCAGACCCAACATCGTATGGGTCGATCTCGACGATCTGAACTTCGACGAAGGCGCACCGGCCGGCCGGCTGGATCTACTGGGCGACACAGCGCTCGAGGGTGGTCTCGTCGGCCAGGTGTCGAACCACTTCGCGGAAAGCGGCCCGCTGCAGTTCCTCACGCTTCCGTCGTGAGCGTCCGGCAAGGTCCGACGCTGGCGAATTGCGCCTGACCCACTGACGAATTCCCATCCGCGCGCTTCCCAGCTGTCGCGGGAATCATGGGTGGGACCCGCTGTGCTAGCGTCGACCCGATTATCAGCGGATCGGGGGGTCGCGTGGGCGGGTGGGGGCGTGCAGCATTGGGTGCTGTGGTGATCGCGGTGGTGTCGGCCTGCGGGCCAGTGCCCGCAACAGTGGTCGACGACAGCGCCACTGTGGCAGCGACCTCGACGACCCGCGCACCACGCATCGTCGACGACTCGGGTCGCCCCGACATCGCCTTCGACCCCTGCCTCGACCTCCCCGACGACGTGATGACCGCAGCGGGGTACGACGCCGCGCACAAAAAGTTCGCGGACATGCCGATGGGGTCGTACACGTTCCTGGGGTGCGAATACAACAAGCACGACCTCGTCCCCGGAGTCAGGCGCGGTTACGGGCTCAATGTTCTCTCCGGGAACGTCAGTCTCGATGAAGAACTCGAGAAGAACGCCGACGTAGCGATCCCCACGACCGTCAACGGTCGCTCTGCTCTACGCGAAGTCGATCCGACCACCACCGACACCTGCCGCTACGTCCTTGAGACGGACTTCGGGATCGTCATATTCAGCAGGCTCCATTACAAGGACCACCCCGGGCCGTCTGCTCAAAGCGAGTGGTGTGCAGGAATGGAACACTTCGTCTTTTCGGTCGAGCCGTTCATCAGGAACTGAACACGTTCCCCACCACCACGGAGGCAAGTATGTCGGATTTCGTAAGACTCGACCCACACGTCATCGACGAGATTGTCGCGATCTGCAACACCACGCTGACGGAACTCCATCAAGCCTTGAAGACCACCGACAGACTCCAACTCGCCGAAGGCTTCGGGGACTTCGAATCCGCCCAGCAGCTCGCGGCCGGCTACGCGCGAAAAGGCGCAGGCACCCCCGAATCCGCCCGCGAACGCGTCGAGCAATTCATCGAAGCCCTCACCCAACTCCGCGACGCCTTCGCCTCCGGCGGCGAAGCCTTCCTCGACGCCCAGTTCGACTGGACACGGCAGCTTCAGAACATCGACATCGACGCATAGGCCCTACGCCCTATCCGCGCGCTTTCCAGTCATCCGCACCTGCGATTGCTGCTGTGAGCAACTGGGATCGTCGCGGGAATCATGGGTGGGAACCCGCTGTGCTAGCGTCAACCCGATTTATCAGCGAATCGGGGGGTCGCGTGGGTGGTTGGGGGCGTACAGCATTGGGTGCTGCGGTGATTGCGGTGGTGTCGGCCTGCGGGCCAGCACCCACAACAGTGGTCGACGACAGCGCCACCGTGGCAGCGACCTCGACGACCCGCACACCACGCATCGTCGACGACTCGGGACGCCCCGACATCACCTTCGACCCCTGCCTCGACCTCCCCGACGACGTGATGACCGCGGCCGGGTACGACGCGGAGCACAAAGAGTTCGCGGACATGCCGATGGGGTCGTACACGTTCTTGGGGTGCTCCTACGAGGGGACTGTCAGTGTGCCCGGAGTCTTGGCCCGATACGACCTGAACGTTATGGCCGGCAATGTCTCCCTCGGCGAGGAACTGGAGAAGAATGGTCATGTCGCGACAACGACCACCATCAATGGAAGGCCGGCGTTACTCGAGGTTGACCCGAACACCCGCGACACTTGCAGATTCGCACTTCAGAGCGACTTCGGGGTCGTCATCTTCAGCAGGATCTACCAGAAAGACCACACCGGCCCAGTCCCTCAACACGAGTGGTGTTCAGAGTTCGAGAGTTTTGTGGCTTCTGTCGAGCCATTGCTGAAGCGATAGGCCGAAACACATCTGTCAGAAAGGCATCCTATGTCCGAGTTCGTCAGACTCGATCCACACGTGATCGACGAGATCGTCGCGATCTGCGACACCACGCTCGACGAGTTACGGAGCGCACGGCGGATCACGGACTTCCTCGCCATCGGTCACAACTTCGGCGACTTCGAATCCTCCAAGCAACTCGCGGCCGGCTACGCGCGAAAAGGCGCAGGCACCCCCGAGTCCGCCCGCGAACGCGTCGAGCAATTCATCGAAGCCCTCACCCAACTCCGCGACGCCTTCGCCTCCGGCGGCGAAGCCTTCCTCGACGCCCAGTTCGACTGGACACGACAGCTTCAGAACATCGACATCGACGCATAGGCCCTACGCCCTATCCGCGCGCTTTCCAGTCATCCGCACCTGCGATTGCTGCTGTGAACAACTGGGATCGTCGCGGGAGCGCTGACAATTGAGAGCGGATGGCGGGAGTCGAACCCGCGTTGACGGTTTTGCAGACCGCTGCCTTGCCACCTCGGCCACACCCGCGTGAGTACAGCATGTCATGCGGCTCCCACGGTTTCACGAGTTGGAATCTGCGCGATCCTAATTGATTCGATGTGCCCCAGGTCCTGCCAGACAATGACCCACGCGAAGCATCGTTCCCGGATAGTGTCGCAACGTGAGCACCTCTACTGCGCACGACGACACAAGCGAACCACTGGCCCCCCATCGACCGTATTACTCGGTCTTCGGCCTTGATTTCGTCGGACTTGTCGTCGCCCTCTTCTTCTTCGCATGGAGCCTGAGCCCGTCGCTGATCGCCCGCGAGTGGTACTTCCAAGGATTCGTCAGCGGGATCACGAGCATCATCGGCTACGGTATCGGAGCCCTCCTCGCGTTCCCTGCTCGGCGGTGGATCGCGCCTCACCTCACGTGGTGGCGGCGACGGCACACCGCCCGGCTTATCGCGCAGGTCGTGGTGGCGATTGCGGCGGTGTCGACGCTCGTCGGGAGCCTGCTCGTCGCAGCGGACTGGCAGAACGAGGTCCGCGCCCTCATGGGCATCGAGGCCACAACCGGATTCGCGTATCTGCGCACCGGTCTCGTCACCGTCGCACTCTTCCTCACGATCCTGTACTTCGCGCGGAGTGTGCGGTGGGTGGGGCGCAGATTTGCGGAGTTCCTCGCGACGCGGCTGCGCGTTCCGGTGGCGGCAGCGGGTGTGCTCGCACCGGTGATCCTTGTGGTGGCAACCGTGGTGTTCGTCGACGAGGTTCTGCTCGCAAGCAGCTCCACCGCGGCACGAATCGTGTTCGCCGGCGACAACAACAGCACCGACCCCGGCATGTCGCAGCCGTCGGAGCCGGAACGGTCGGGCAGTTCCGCGTCGGAATCGTCGTGGGACAGCCTCGGCCGCCAGGGACGCACTTTCACCGACGGAGGTATGCGCGCCGACGAATTGACCGAACTCAACGGCGAACCCGCCCTCGAACCCATACGGGTGTATGCGGGTCTCGATGCGGATGGCAGCACCGAGGATCAGGTGCAGCTCATTCTCGACGAGCTCGATCGAACCAAAGCCTGGGACCGCGAGATCCTCGTGCTGTCCGGCACCACGGGTACCGGTTGGGTGAACCCGATCGCCGCCGATTCCCTCGAGATGATCTACAACGGCAACTCGGCGATCGCTGCCATCCAGTACTCGTTCCTGCCGAGCTGGATCTCTTTCCTCGTCGACGGCTCTGCGGCGAAAGCGGCGGGTGATGCGTTGATCAACGGCGTCCACGAACGGTGGTCGCAGCTCCCCGAGAATCAACGACCGAAGCTGGTGGTCTACGGCGAAAGCCTCGGCTCACAATCCGCCGAAGCAGCATTCGACGATCTCACCGACCTGCGCAACGACATCGACGGCGCGCTGTTCGTCGGTCCACCGAATTCGAATCAATTGTGGCGCAGCATTGTCGAACACCGCGATCCCGGCTCCCCTGAAGTCCTACCCGTCTACAGCGACGGGCTCGAGGTGCGATTCGCTTCTGATCTGCAGACCCTCGAATCGCAGCAAGGGCAGTGGAAGGACCCCCGGGTGCTGTATCTGCAGCATGCGTCCGACCCGGTGGTGTGGTGGGGGCCGGGTCTGCTGTTCGAGCGACCGGACTGGCTCGCCGAGCCGGCCGGGCAGGATCGCGCCCCGTCGATGCGGTGGTATCCGATCGTCACGTTCTGGCAGGTCGCCGCCGACATCATGGTCGGAACATCTCCCCCCGTGGGACACGGACACAATTACGAAGACCTCATTCCGTACGGGTGGGCCGCGGTCACTGCACCTGAAGGCTGGTCCTTCGCCGACACTCAGCGAGTTGCGGCGGCCCTCTCCCAGCTGCACGACGAGCCGTGATCACCCGACTTCTTGCCTGAGTGTGCACACTGGATACATCGCACACGAGCAGAGGAGAAGCCGATGCTTCGGTTCTTGTTGGTCGGGGCGCTCACCGCAGCGGTGGTGATCACCGGGTTCGCTGCGGTTGTCGGCGGGTGGGCGTGGTGGCTGATATTGGGCCTGCTTGTCGGTCTCCTCGTGCTCGGCACCTACGATCTGCTTCAACGCCGACATTCCGTGCTCCGCAACTACCCCGTCCTCGGCCACATGCGGTACCTGCTCGAAAGCCTGCGGCCGGAACTGCAGCAGTACTTCATCGAACGAAACTACGACGGCCGGCCGTACGACCGGGACGTGCGCACAATCATCTACGAACGAGCCAAAGGGATCCACGGCGAGCTGTCCTTCGGCACCGAACGCGACATCGAGGAAGTCGGCTACGAATACCTGGTCCATTCCACCGCGCCCGTCCCCGAGCCGGCGGAACCACCACGGGTACTGATCGGTGGCCCCGAATGCTCCCGGCCGTATTCGATGTCGTTGCTCAATATCTCGTCGATGAGTTTCGGGGCGCTCTCCGCGAATGCGTTGCGGGCCCTGAACAAGGGTGCGGCGATGGGCGGATTCGCCCACGACACCGGCGAGGGTGGTCTCACCCCCTACCACCTCGACGGCGGTGGAGATGTGGTGTGGGAGATCGGGTCCGGATATTTCGGTACGCGCACAGAAGACGGCAGATTCGATCCCGAGAAGTTCGTCGACCAGGCCGCACACCCCCAGGTCAAAACCATCTCGCTCAAACTCAGCCAAGGTGCCAAACCTGGAATCGGCGGTGTCCTGCCCGCCGCGAAAGTCAGCGACGAGATCGCTCGATACCGCGGGGTTCCCGCGCACGAGAAATGTGTCAGCCCGTCAGCACATTCCGCCTTTCACACTCCCCGCGAACTGATCCGCTTCATCGCCACGATGCGTGAACTCTCCGGCGGCAAGCCGGTCGGATTCAAACTGTGTGTCGGGTCGAGAGTCGAGGTGCTCGCGATATGCAAAGCGATGCTCGACGAGGGCACCGCACCCGATTTCATCATCGTCGACGGCGCCGAAGGTGGAACAGCAGCAGCCCCATTGGAGTACGAGGATCACGTGGGCCTTCCTTTGACGAGCGGATTGATCACCGTCCACAACGCGCTCGTCGGGAGTGGGTTGAGGGAGAGGATCAAGATCGGGGCGAGCGGTAAGGTCGCGCTGGGCAACGATATCGTCAAGCGACTCATCCAGGGCGCCGACTACACGAACTCCGCGCGCGCAATGATGATGGCCGTGGGCTGCATTCAAGCTCAACGGTGCCACACGAACACGTGCCCGGTCGGGGTCGCGACACAGGATCCTAAACGCGCTCGGGCTCTCGACGTCGAGGACAAGAGCGTGCGCGCATACCGGTACCAGGACGCCACAGTGCGTCAGTCGTCGCGGATCATGGCGTCGCTCGGTGTGTCCGACCCCAGCGGATTGACTCCCCACATGCTGCACAAGAAGGTCGGCGCCACGGAAATTCGTTCCTACGCCGAACTCTACGAGTGGTTGGCTCCGGGCGAGTTGGTGGCAGAATCTCCGCAGAGTTGGGCAGCCGATTGGACGGCAGCGAGTCCGGACACATTCCGTCCGGTCATGCGGCGGTGATCGGGCGGCGACGCCTCAGCTCTCGACCTCGACCCCGTACCGCTCCGCGAGCGCGACAACATCAACGCCCAATTCGTCGCCGACGCGGTGATCGAAGCGATCGGGCTGACGTCGGCCGATCGAGACGACACCGACAACCACCGGCCCGCCGAGCTGATGGTCGAGCGGCGCGGACTCGAACTTGCAGGCTGGATGACCGATGTCGACGCCGCCGGATCACCGGCCTTGCGGTCCGTCACTGCTGATCTGGACCAGCTGGATCTACGGTAGACTTCTAGATAGAAAAATGAGCGTGCCCCACACGAAGAGGAGGGGACATGGCCCACAGGACCACAGACTCGGGCTATGAGTCCGATCCGCAGCGACGCCACACCCACGTGAGCGACCACGAGTTCATTGCGCGTATGCGGGCCGAGCTCAACAGCAGGCCGAGCATGCGACTGGTCGCCAACAGGATCACCCACATGATGCTGGCCGGACGGATCGCCAAGGATGACCCGATCCTCGAGCTCATCGATTCCGACAACATCCTCGACGAGAAGGCCGTGCTGAGCGATGCCGTCGAGTACATCCTGTCGTTCCCGCATCTGTCCGCCAGAGACGTTGCCGATCGCTATGGCAAGACCTGGGCCAACCCCAGCGATGCACTGCGCAAGCTCAGCGCCAAAGGCGAGGTCATCGGACTCAAGCGCGGCGGGAAATTCCGGTATCCGGAGTTCCAGTTCTCCCTATCCGATGAGGCGAACCACATAGTGCGCGAAGGCAATGTGCGCCTCGGTGCCCGGGACGATCCGTGGGGTGTCGCGTCGTGGTGGCTCTCACCCAACCCGTCCGTTGAAGGCCGCAAGTCTCCGGCCCAGTTACTGGGCGACGGCTCTTTCGGCACCGTGCGCGAGTTGCTGCACGCCGAGATCGACGACGACGTTGCCTAACCTTCCGTCGCCGACGGCGGTGACCGCGCATGTCGGGACACTCGCCGCAGGAACCAGGCTGTGGCGCATCCACTCCGGCGCACCGGACCGCGGCGCGCTGACCCTGAATCCGACTCCCGCGGGGGCAGGAGGTGGACGGTTCGACTCCTCCGACGGGTCATACCACTACAGCTATTTCGGGGAGGACATCTCCACCTGCATCGCGGAAACCTACTGCCGGTCACTGCCGCTGGATGATCGCGTTCCGCGAATCCTACGTAAGGCCAAGCTCACCGGTCGGGTCCTGTCGCAGGTCACAGTCACAGACGATGTCCCCGTCGCATTGGTGCACGGCTCACATCTGGCGGCGATCGGACAGGACACCTGGCTGACCAAATGCGATCCGGTCGACTACGGGACCACCCGCGACTGGGCGGCAGCAATCCTCCGCGGGACCGATAGGATTCTCGGGCTCACATACCGGGCACGCAACGACGAGGACAGGTTCTCCGTCGTCATGACGATCAGGCCCGATGGCGACGTGGGGTTGTCTGATCTGATGACCGTGTCCCAAGGGCCGATCGCGCTCGATGACCGAGCGGGCTTGGAGCTGGTCAGATCCCATCTTGCGATATACAACGCCACTGTCATCTGAGCTCCGAGCTGAGCCAGAAATGATGCATTTATGGGCGTGACACTTGGGTGTGCGTCAGCCAGGACGAGCCCGGGCCGCCGCCAGCTTCTCCCCCAGCTCTGCACAGCGGGCTACGAGCTCCGGAGGCGCGAGAATGTCGAACGCGTGTCCCAGCATGAGCACGTGCCACAGAACTATGTCGAGATCGTCTGCGCCACTGATCAGTTCGCAGGTATCACCATTCCGAGGTTTCACCACCGCCGCCGACGCCGAGACCTGTCCGCGCACGACCTCGGCTGGTGCATGGATGAGAAACCGTGCCTGTCTCCGATACGCTCTGCTCGCGACGCCCTCTTGCACATATGCCGCCGCACCGGGCGCCGAGCGCGGACGGAACCGCCACGTCCGCAGCGTCACCGAAGCCATCCGGTCGACGCGGAAACTACGCCAATCGTCGCGGTCGAGGTCGTATGCGAGCAGGTACCAGCGCCGATCGGACGCGACGAGGCGGTAGGGCTCGATCCGTCGCGGTGCCGAGCGATAGTCGAATCCGATCTCGACTTCGTCGCGGCAGGCCCGCGCGAGTGTCATGAGCACCTCGGAGTCGACAGGGTCGCGACCTCCACCGAAGGACTCCACCGAGCTCGCCAGGGCACGCACCTCATGCCGCAAACGGGCGGGAAGCACCTGGTCGAGCTTGGTCAGTGCCCTGAGCGCTGCGTCGCCACTCCTCGCGATCGCGCCGCCCGCACCGGCGAGCAGAGCGACCGCGGTGACGATTGCTTCTTCGTCGTCGAGCAGTAATGGGGGCAGATCCTGACCTGGTCCGAGCTGGTAGCCGCCACCGACGCCCTTGCTGGCGTGCACCCGGTATCCGAGGTTGCGCAGCCGCTCGACGTCGCGCCGGACGGTGCGGGGCGTGACGCCGAGCCGATCGGCAAGCTCGGGTCCGGTCCAGACCTGTCGCTGTTGCAGGAGACCGAGCAAGGTCAGAACCCGCTCGGTGGTGTCGTCCATGAGTTTCAGACTGCCAGATGCAGCGGACCGATTCTGTCCTCTTGGGGTGTCACAGTATGTCCATGGCTACAGAATTCGACTGGAACCATTCCCTGCTCGAGCAGTGGGAATGGCACTGGAACAATCAGATCCGGGCCCGGCTCCAGGGCCTGACCGACGACGAGTACTTCTGGTCTCCCGTGCCGAATCCATGGAGCGTGTGGCCGCGCGGCACCTCGACCGCGCCCATGCAGGTCGGCACAGGCGACTTCACCATAGACTTCGCTTTCCCCCCGCCCGAGCCGCCACCGTTCACGACGATCGCATGGCGACTCGGACACGTCATCGTCGGTGTGCTCGCCGCACGCAACGCAGCGCACTTCGGTGCACCACCTGCATCGTACGAATCCTGGGAATACGCGGGCACCGCGAGTGAGGCACTCGACCAGCTCGAAACCCAACTCGACGTGTGGGTGAAGGGCGTGCGCGGCCTCAGCGACACGGAGTTGATCACCCCGGTCGGCGACAAGGAGCCCTACCCCGAGCTGACGGTGGCCGATCTCATCCTGCACATCCACCGCGAACTGATCCATCACCTGTCCGAGGTCTCGCTGATTCGCGACCTCTACACACACCCGAGGAGAACAATGATCACGCTGGTCGACCCCGACGAACTCGCGTACAGCCCGGCCTTCGCCCAGGGAGTCATCGCACCCGCCGGCAAGACCGTCTACGTAGGCGGCCAGCTCGGCACCGACGGCTCCGGCGCCATGCTCGACGGCATCGAAGCGCAAACCGTGCAGGCGATGAAGAACGTGCTCGCGGTGCTGGCCGCCGCGGGTTCGGGCACGGAGCACGTGGTCAAGCTCAATATCTACCTCGTCGACGGTGTTGACGCGCAGGTCGGATATGCGGCATCACGGTCGGTGTGGGGCGATCGCCGCACCGCCATCACTGTGGTGACCACCGCCGGACATGCGCGGCCTGGTGCACTGGTCGAGATCGACGCGATCGCGGTCGTCCCCGAATAACGGACTCGGGGGTTAGTCTGCAGCCGACGCCGATCGCGGAGGAGCAGGATGACCGACCCAGCCCGAACAGTTTCCACGTTGACGCTCGACGAGAAGGCCGGCCTGACCAGCGGGCTGAACTTCTGGTTCACGAAACCTCATCCGCAGTCGGGGATTCCGTCGATCATGCTGACCGACGGCCCGCACGGCGTCCGTAAGCAGACCGAGGGCGGAGATCACCTCGGACTCACCGACTCGGTGCCCGCCACGTGTTTTCCTCCCGCGGTGGCGATGGGATGCTCGTTCGATCCGGAGCTGCTCGAAGTTGTCGGCTCCGCCCTCGGAGCCGAGGCGCGGGCGGCGCAGGTGAGTGTGCTGCTCGGCCCGGGCATCAATATCAAACGGTCACCGCTGTGTGGACGGAACTTCGAGTATCTGTCCGAGGATCCGCTGCTGTCGGGGGTACTCGGTGCGGCGCTTGTGCGCGGGATCCAATCGCAGGGCGTCGGTGCGTCTCTGAAGCATTTCGCGGCCAATAATCAGGAAACCGACCGGATGCGGGTCTCCGCCGACATCGACCCACGTCCGCTGCGGGAGATCTATCTGCGCGGGTTCCAGCGAGTCGTCCAGGATGCCTCGCCCTGGACGGTGATGTGTTCGTACAACCGCATCAACGGCGTGTACGCGTCTCAGAACCGATGGCTGCTCACGGACCTCCTGCGAGGTGAGTGGGGGTTCGACGGAGTGGTCGTCAGCGATTGGGGCGCGGTGTCGGACCGGGTCGCGGCATTGGCGGCGGGTCTCGACCTGGAAATGCCGTCGACCGGGGGTCGCACGGATCAGGAGATCGTCGACGCGGTGCGCGCGGGGACGTTGGACGAGTCGGTGGTCGACACCGCCGCGACGCGGGTCGTCGACCTGGTCGGCAAGTCCGAGGTCGACCCCGATGCCGTATTCGATGCCGACGAACACCACGCGCTCGCCCGCCGGGTCGCGGCGGAGTGCGTGGTGTTGTTGAAGAACGACGGCGTCCTCCCTCTTGCTGTCGACGCGAAGATTGCCGTGATCGGCGAGTTGGCCCACACTCCGCGCTATCAGGGGGCGGGATCGTCGCGGATCAACCCGACTCGCCTCGACAACGCGCTCGACGAGATCCGGACGCTGGCGTCGGTCGATGTGGCGTTCGCGCCCGGCTACCTCGACGACGGCACGTCCACCGAGGAGTTGCGGGTCGCTGCCGTTGACGCAGCGCGGGCCGCCGAGGTCGCAGTGGTGTTCGTCGGGGTACCCGCAGCGATCGAGTCCGAAGGGTTCGACCGCGCAGATCTCGAACTGCCATCGGGACAGACCGAGTTGCTCGATGCCGTGGTCGCGGCGAACCCGAACACCGTGGTCGTGCTGTCGAACGGTGGTGTCGTGCGCGTGTCCGGCTTCGTCGACCGAGTGCCCGCACTCATCGAAGGTTGGCTGCTCGGGCAGGCAGGCGGTGGCGCACTCGCCGACATTCTGTACGGGGTGGCCGACCCGGCGGGCCGGCTCGCCGAGACCATTCCTGTGCGACTCGAAGACACTCCGTCGTACACGGATTTCCCGGGCGAGCACGGACACGTCCGCTACGGCGAAGGCCTGTTCGTCGGATATCGCGGGTTCGACGCCCGACGGAGCGAGGTGTCGTTTCCGTTCGGGCACGGCCTGTCGTACACGACCTTCTCGTACTCCGACGCGGTGGTCACCGTCGGTGATGATCTCGTCGTGACGGTGACCGTGACCAATACCGGTGGCCGGTCCGGTTCCGAGGTCGTGCAGGTGTACATCGGCGTGCCCGACTCCGCGGTGGTACGCGCACCGCGCGAGTTGAAGGGATTCGCGAAGGTGCGCCTCGACGCCGGCGAATCACGAGAGGTGGAGATTCCCGTGCGGCGCGCGGACCTCGCGTATTGGGACACCCGGCTCGATGTATGGGTGGTCGAGGGCGGAACCTACCGCGTCGAGGTCGGTGCTTCGAGTCGCGACATCCGAGCCACATGCACCACGGAGGTCGCGGGCGACGAGGTGTCGGTTCCGTTGAGCGTGGAGTCGTCGATCGGCGAGATCCTCTCCAACCCCGCAGCGGCATAGGTGCTTTCGAAGATCTTCGCCACAGCCGACGGTGAAACCCCTGCCCTCGACCCGGCGGTACTCGAAATGGCGGCGTCGATGCCGCTCGAGCGGATCCTGAGCTTCGGGAATTTCGGGATCGGTCGCGACGAGATTCAGCAGCAGTTGGACATCGTGAACCGCGGGTCGAAATGACCATGCGCATCGCAACATTCAATATCAACGGGATTCGCGCGGCGCAGCGGCGCGGATTCGAGAAATGGTTGCGCGAGCGGGAACCCGACGTGGTGGCATTGCAGGAGCTCCGCGCACCCGCATCGGCGATTCCGGACGGTGTGTTCGGTGATCACCACCTGACCTATGAACAGGGAACACTGCCGGGCCGCAACGGCGTCGCGATCCTGACCCGCAAGGAGCCGAGCGCAGTACGCGCATGGAGCGGCACCGCGCTACTACGACATCCGGGCGACGACCACATCGAGACGGTGGAACTCGATCCTGGCCCCCTGGCACGAGGACTACGGGAGTTCGCCGAGGAGGGTCGCTACGTCGAGGTCGACCTCGCGGACGCACCGATCACGGTGGCGTCGTTGTATCTGCCGAAGGGTGGGTTGCCCACTCACCTGCAGAAGCCGGGACGTATGAGGGAGGCACCGGACGGGGGCGCACGCTACGACCGCAAGATGCGCTTCCTCGACGCGTTCGCTCGTCAGCTCACGCGGTCTCGGCGCACAGCTCGCGCGCAGGGTCGGGAGCTGCTGCTGATGGGCGACCTCAACATCGCCCACACCCGATACGACGTGCGGAACTGGCGGCGCAGTAACCAGGCCGAAGGATTCCTCCCCGAGGAGCGGGAGTGGTTCGATTCGATCGTGTCTCCGCGCACCCTCGTCGACGTGGTGCGCAGCCACCATCCCGAGGTCGACGGTCCGTATTCGTGGTGGTCGTGGATCGGGCAGTCGTTCACGAACGACGTCGGGTGGCGCATCGACTACCACCTCGCCACTCCGACGCTCGCACGCACAGCGGTGTCGGCGGGGACCGATCGCGACCCGGCTCCCGACCGTCGGATCAGCGATCACGCGCCCGTCGTCGTCGATTACGACCTCACCGAATTGGACAGCACCAGAAGTAAGCAGGCCTGATACAAACCTCGCAGCCCTGGCAGGAGGCCGGCAGGGCTGCGAGGTTCACATTTGCCCTGCTAGCTTCGACGGCCCGCTCGCCCCCGACCCGATCTGCTACCGTCTCCCCGGTATTCAGCGGATCGGGGGGTCGCGTGGGCGGGTGGAAACGTGTCGCGGGGAGCATCGCGCTCATCGCAGCAACAACAGCATGCGGAAACCACGCACCGCCCTCAGATCCACCGAGCAGCACCGTCACCTCGACGACGCGCACGCCCCGCGTCGTCGACGAATCCGGCCGACCGGCGATCACTTTCGATCCCTGCCTCGACCTCCCCGACGACGTCCTCGTCGAAGCTCAATACGATCCGAGATCGAAACGTCCGTCGGAGTATCCGATGGAGTCCTACAGCTTCCTCGGCTGCAGCTTCAAAGGCACGTTCCACATCCCCGATGTCCTGGACGAGTACCGACTGACCGTCCTAGCGGGGAACGTCACCTTGGAAGAGGAATGGGAAAAGGACGGCCACGTATCCAGCCACATCAGTGTCAACGGGCGCGATGCTCTTCTCCAACTGGACCCGAGCAACAAGAACAACTGTGCGATCACTGTTCGAACCGACTTCGGCATGGTGATATTCAGGCGGACATACTTCGCCGATCACGTCCGCGAGGTGCCGATCGACGAATGGTGCTCGGGTATCGATGAGCTAGTAGCCCTACTAGAACCCCAGCTCGACCAATAGAGGACCCGCTTCCTCCACGCAGCCGATCCGGTCCAGAAAGGAATCCCGCATGGGCGAATTCGTCCGACTCGAACCACAGGTCATCGAGGAGATCGTCGCAATCTGTCAGACCGCGATCGATGCTCTGAGAGACGCAAGAATCACTGCGGACAGTCTTACCGATACACGAGGCTTCGGGGAATTCGAGTCCGCGAAGCAACTCGCCGCCGGCTACGCCAGAAAAGCAGCCGGGACACCGGAATCAGCCCAGGAACGGGTGGACCAGTTCATCGCCGCCTTCACACAACTGCAAGATGCGTTCGCCTCCGGCGGCCAAGCGTTCCTCGAGGCCGAGTTCGACTGGGTACGCCAACTCCAGGCCATCGATCCGGACTCCGCAGTCTGACCGACCGAGCGTCGATCACTAGTTGTCGCTGCGACCTCACCGAATTGGACAGCACCAGAAGCAAGCAGGCCTGATACAAACCTCGCAGCCCTGGCAGGAGGCCGGCAGGGCTGCGAGGTTCACATTTGCCCTGCTAGCTTCGACGGCCCGCTCGCCCCCGACCCGATCTGCTACCGTCTCCCCGGTATTCAGCGGATCGGGGGGTCGCGTGGGCGGGTGGAAACGTGTCGCGGGGAGCATCGCGCTCATCGCAGCAACAACAGCATGCGGAAACCACGCACCGCCCGCAGATCCACCGAGCAGCACCGACACCATCACCTCGACGACGCGCACGCCCCGCGTCGTCGACGAATCCGGCCGGTCGGCGATCACTTTCGATCCCTGCCTCGACCTCCCCGACGACGTGCTCGTCGAAGCCGAATTCGACCCGAGGTCGAAGCGTCCCTCTGAATATCCGATGGAGTCCTATACCTTCCTCGGCTGCAGCTTCAAAAGCACATTCTCCGCCTTCGACGACGATCGCCTGAGCGTCCTGGCGGGAAATGTCACGTTGGAAGAGGAATGGGAGAAAAACGCCCACATCTCCACTCACACCAACATCAACGGACGCGATGCCCTGTTCCAACTCGACCCGAACAACAAGAACACCTGCGCGATCACTGTTCGAACCGAGTTCGGCATGGTGATCTTCAGCCGGACACGCTTTCCCGATGACGCGCGCAGCCTACCGCTCAACGAATGGTGCGCAGATCTCGACCAGGCGGTCGCCCTGTTCGAACCCCACCTCGACCAGTAACGCGGTCAGCTCAGCCACAGCCTCCGAATCAGCCGAGGAAGGATTCCACATGGGCGAGTTCGTACGACTCGAACCACACGTCATCGACGAGATCGTCGCCATCTGCCAGGCGACGATCGACGCGCTGAAGGACGCGAGAGTCATCGCGAACGAACTGACCCGTACACAAGGCTTCGGCGAGTTCGAGTCCGCGAAGCAACTCGCCGCCGGCTACGCCAGAAAAGCAGCCGGGACACCGGAATCAGCCCAGGAACGGGTGGACCAGTTCATCGCCGCCTTCACACAACTGCAAGATGCGTTCGCCTCCGGCGGCCAAGCGTTCCTCGAGGCCGAGTTCGACTGGGTCCGCCAACTCCAGGCCATCGATCCGGACTCCGCAGTCTGACCGGACGAAATCGGATCGATTACGCCTCGCGTGTCTTCCCCCTGGCATGCCACATTCTCATGGCACGCTGACCTGCATGCATGCCTACGACGAAGGGTTCGAGCCACCGAAAGCCTGTGCCGACTGGTGCCGTCTCCGCATGTACGACCTGCAGGTGCTCGACGACGGGGTGACAGTCGACCTGAAGTGGTGGAACGACCACCTCGAGGACGCCGGCCACAATATTCGGTTGCGCGGACGCAATCTCGACGGGCGCATCGTCACCAGCGGCAAGGCCGTCGTCCCCCGCAACGACCTGCGGTTGGGCAGTGAACTCGTCAACGCCGATCACGATGGTGTGGGGTTGCTGTTCCTGTGCGCGGCATGGCGCAGCGCGCACCCGCGGCGACGCTCTGCGCGTCGCTTCCCGAACATTGTCGATGCCCATGCACCCGCCGGACGCGGCCCTCTCGACAAGATCAAGGGTGTCCTCGACTACTGCGCGAAGACCAAGTCGCTACCGGACAACTCCCGGCTCACGTGGTCGGGATGGCCCGACACTCCCGGCGTGGGAGTTCCACTGTTCGCCACGTATCTGTGGGCCGTCGATGTGCACACCGAGTCCGGACCCGCGCAGTTGCTCGATCAGCACGGCGTGTCGACGCTCGTGCACGAGGGTTGGTTGGAGGATCCGTCGGTCGCCGACTTCACGCTGCGCCGCTACCTCCGCTACGTCGGGCTCCTGAGCGGGTGGGCCGAGAAGATTCAGACCCGCCCGGAGTTGGTGGAGATGTGGCTCGTCGAACGCTGGGATGCTCGCATGGCCGAGGTGCGCGACGGCTCGCACGCGACTCCGCGCTTGTTCTGAAGTTGTCCACAGGCACGCATTTCATCCACAGATTCGGCAGCAATACGATTTTCGCTGCCGCGCGGCGCTCTTCTCGCGGCACTATCCGCTCATGGACGAACCACGGGGACTCACCAGGAAAACGCTCATCGCGTCGGGCATGTCCGAGAACAGCATCAGGAGGGCGTTGCGGTCGGGCGAGCTCGCCAACGTCGCTCACGGACTGTATTTGTGGCGCAAGGACTTCGATGCACTCGGTACCGTGGAGCTTCACCGCGTGCATGCACGACACGTCGGTTCCACTCTGAACCCGGATGAGGCGATCAGTCACATCTCCGCTGCGGCGCTGCACGGCATCGACGTGTGGGATGTTCCGCTGCGCCGCGTCCACGTCTCGCGACCGCCCAGCCGCAGTGGTCGCGTGACGGCAGGTCTTCACGCTCACACCACGCACTGGGACGACGGCGAGATCACGCACGTCCTCGGTGTTCCGGTGACGTCGATTGCCCGCACCATCGTCGACCTCGCCCGGACTCTCCCCCGCGACCAGGCCGTCGCCGTCGGAGATGCGGCGCTGCGCCTCGACCCGAGCGCCGCATCCCAGATTTCCCGCGTGCTCGAGGCGTCCCGCTGCCGCTACGGTCTGGTGTCGGCCTCGTCGGTGTTGCAGTTCCTGGACGGCCGCAGCGACAGCGTCGGTGAGTCGCTGTCGAGGATTCGGATGCGTGAGTACGGCCTTCCCGTCCCCGATCTCCGACGTGAGCTCGTCACCTACGACGGTCGACGCGTCCGCGTCGGCTTCTATTGGGAAGCGCTCGGGGTTGTCGGAGAGTTCGACGACCACGAGAAGTACACCGGGCCGCTCGACCTCATCGACGAGAAGCGCAGCGAAGATTCCCTCCGCGACCTGGGGCTCGAAGTCGTCAGGTGGGACTGGTCAGAGTTGGAGCAGTTCGAGGTGGTCGCGCGGCGGTTCGAGCGTGCGGCCGACCGGGCACGGACAAGAGCGTCCTGATCGGCTACTGTAACCGACGCCCATGGCACTCAGTGTCACCGCGTGGCACTCTCCTGCCATACAATCGTCAGGACACGATCGGAAGGACCGTGATGCACCCCGAGAATCGCCCGCCCACCGACATGCAGCTGACGCCGGTGTCGTTCCTGCACCGCTCCGCAATGCTCTTTCCCGACAGGGTCGCGGTCGTGGACGGCGATGTCCGCATCACCTACAAGGAGTGGCTGGGACGGGCGCGACGGTTCGCGGGCCTCCTCGCGTCCCTCGGCGTCGAGCCGGGCGATCGAGTTGCGGTGCTCGCACCGAACAGCCGGATGATGCTCGACGCCCATTACGGCGCGACGATGGCCGGGGCCGTGCTGGTCTCTCTCAACACCCGCCTCACCGCGCCGGAGCTGCAGTACATCGTCGACCACTCCGGCTCGACGGTACTGCTGTACGACGAGTCGCTGCGCGGAGTCGCAGAGCAGGTCAACGTGCCTGCGAAGCTCGACTCGGCCCAGTACGAAGCTCAGCTCGAACGCGCCGACAAGCTGGAACTCACTGTGTCGGAAGAATATTCGATGATCGCCCTGAACTACACGTCGGGTACCACGGGCAGGCCGAAGGGCGTGATGTACCACCACCGCGGCGCCTACCTGCAGGCGATGGCGATGGCGTTCCACAACAAGCTCGACACCGAGACGGCCTACCTGTGGATTCTGCCGATGTTCCACTGCAACGGGTGGACCTTCACGTGGGCGGTCACCGCGGCAGGTGGCACCCACGTGTGCATGCGAAAGATCGACGCCGGAAGCATCTGGGAACTCATCGACTCGGAATCCATCACCCATTTCAACGCGGCGCCGACGGTCCTGATCGACCTCGCTGCGCACGGCTCGGCACATCAACTCGACCGGCGGGTGCAGATCGGCACCGGTGGAGCACCGCCGTCGCCGACGATGCTCGAGAGGCTCGGTCACCTCGGATTCGACGTCACGCACCTCTACGGGCTCACCGAGACGTTCGGTCCGTCGACGCTCTGCGAGTTCCCGACGGAGTTGAAGTCCGCCCCGATCGACGATCAGGCCCGGTTCAAAGCACGCCAGGGCAACGCCAACGTCGTCGGATTCCCGGTGCGGATCCTCGACAAGGACGGCAACGACGTCCCCGCCGACGGTGAAACGATGGGCGAGGTCGCGCTGCGCGGCAACACGGTGGCGCTCGGGTACTACAACGACCCCGAGTCGACCGCGACTTCGTTCGGTTCGGGCTGGTTCCTCACCGGCGACCTGGGCGTCATGCACCCCGACCAGTACATTGAACTGCGGGACAGGTCGAAGGACGTCATCATCTCCGGTGGCGAGAACATTGCGTCGATCGAGATCGAGCAGGTCCTCGCTCGTCACCCCGAAGTCCTCGAGTCCGCGGTGGTGGCCGAACCGCACGAGCGATGGGGCGAGGTACCGGTCGCATACGTGTCGCTGGTGGACGACGCGGAAGTCACCGCGGAAGAGATGATCGCGTTCGCGCGCGAGTCGCTGCCCGGCTTCAAGGCGCCGAAGAAGGTGATCTTCGGTCCGCTGCCCAAGACCGGCACCGGCAAGATCCAGAAGTACCTGCTCCGAAACCGGTCCTGATCCGAGGAGCCGAATGGATGAGGACCGATGTGCCGGATCTTCCCGGCGCATCGGTCCTCGGTCATAGCGGCCCTTCTACCTCGCCCGCGTCGCGGGTCATACGAAGCCGAACAGCGGTGGGATCGCGACGACCACCAGCGCGGCCCACGCGCCGTATACGGGCAGATACTGCATCTGCCACCGTTCGACGGGACCGAATCCGCACCGTCCGCGGACGAATCGGATGCCCAGCCACGCGGCTCCGCACAGGTTGATCAGCAGTACCAGGTTCAACCCGAGCGCGGTCACCTTGTTCGCCGTGAATCCGAATTCCGCGATGCGCGTGAGCATGGCAGCGAGCATGAGGACGTTGACGGCCGACGCGGCAACCACGAGGACCACCTGGGCCATGTCGAACACATCGGGCGGTGTGTGCGGGTCGCGAGCGGAGATGGCATACAGCAGCAGTCCGAGCACGAGGACGAGGATCAGATCCATGAGGATCAGCAGTTCCCGATCGACGTCGAGAACACTCCGCGACGACACGAACGCAGCGATGAATGCCGCGAACAAGGCGAGCAGCATGACGATGGTGAGCGGTGTGAACACCCGGGTCAGCACGGGCGCAATGTTCTCGATCACTTCTTGTTTCGCTTCGACGAGCCACGCCGCCACGATCATCGCACCCACCGGCGCGAACGGAAGGACCCACGCTTCGAAGAACCATCCGATGTCGATGCCCAGCGCCCCGAACGTTCCAGCTGTCAGGCCCGCGAGCGCTCCACCGCCGAGCGCCAGCAGGACCATGTAGACGACCCATTCGCCGGTGAACCGGACGAAGTCCATGCGTCGGCGGTCGGAACGCCACTCTCCTCCGACGTATGCCACACCGACGACGAGCCACAACACGATCGGGGCGTGGATCGCCGCGATGATCTCGGTGACTCCACCTTCCTCGAAGGGGAAGACGTTCAGCACCAGTGCCGCTGCCACGAAGGGTGCCGCAAGGGTCACTCCGCTCCGAACGGTCATGTTCCGCTTCCATGCGAAGTACGCAACCAGGAAGGGCAGGATCACGATGCTCAGACTGCGTACGAGGACCGGTTCGGGGAGCCATTCGAGTGCGGCCTTGACGGCCAGTCCTGCCCCGACTGCGAGGGCAAGGACCATGCCGAATTCGCGCGGTCTGCGGGTCGCGTCGGTGTCCGAATCGGCCGAGACGAGCACAAGTTGTTTCCACAACCGTTCGGAGTGTTCGCGCGCGAACTCCCGCGAAATGGCGTCGACACTGCCCATTCGTCCCACCGCGACGAGAAATGCCTCGCCCGCCGTGAGTCCGGCGGTCGACAGGTCCGAGACCTGATCGCGCAGATGCCCTTCCATTTCGTCGACATCGGCCGGCGAGATCACCCGATGCCCCGAGACGTATCCTCGCCATTGCGCGATCTGCGATTCGAGCTGTGCGTCGATGGCCATCATGCCCACCCTTCGGCCGTCGGTGGCGAAATGGTGGATTCCCACACCTGATGCAGGGCGTCGGCGACGACCGTCCACTGTGCGACACGTTCGGCGAGCATCTTCCTGCCTGTCTCGGTGATCGTGTAGTGCTTCCGTCGACGACCGTTCTCGGCGATATGCCAGGACGCGGATACACAGCCGTTGCGCTCGAGCCGGTGCAGCAGCGGGTAGAGCATTCCGTCGGTCCATTGCATGCGACCGTCCGACAGTTCGTTGACGCGTTTGATGATCGCGTAGCCGTATGACTCACCCTCGGCGAGTATTCCGAGCACCAAGGGAGTCGCCGACGCGGCCACCAGGTCCTTGTCGATGTGCATGACCCTCCTATACCTAGCTCATCTAGGTGCGGAACATACCCTAGCAGTTCTAGGTACATTGCTCCTCTAGGGTTGAGTTCGTTCAGCGCAGCCGCTCACGGCGCCCCACGGTGCTGCGCAGACCTTCGGCGGATGCACGGACCGCCGCGAGGTGACTCTCGGGCACGAAACGTCCGGTCGGACCGGTGACACTGATGGCGGCGACGATCTCGTCGTCGGCTCCGAACACCGGCGCCGCCACGCAGGTGATACCCAACGCCGACTCCTCCCGCTCGAAGGAGACACCGGTTTCGACGACCCGCTCGAGCTGCTTGCGCAGAATTCCGGGGGCGACGATGGTGTGCGGTGTGCGCCGAACCATGCGCATCGACAACGCTTCCCGGAGCAACTCCGGGTCGGCGTGGGCCATCAGTGACTTTCCGATTGCGGTGCAGTACCAGGGATTTCGCCCTCCCGTCCGCGACGGCGACTTGGCCTGCCGATGTCCGCCGATCTTCGCGACGTAGACGACATCGAGTCCGTCACGCACGCCCAGGTGCACAGTTTCGTGGGTGCGTTCGTACAGATCCTGAAGGAACGGCATGGCCATCTCGAGCAGGCTGCGTTCGACGGAGGCCCGCATCCCCAATTCGAACAGCCCACCGCTGAGGCGGTAACCGCCCTCGACGCGATCGAGCAACCGGTTCGCAACCAACTCCCCGGAGAGTCGGTGGACCGTGGCCTTGTGGAGTTCGGTGCGCCGCACGAGCTCGGCCAGCGGCAGGACATTGTCGTCGGGTCGAAAAGCACGAAGGATCGTCACCGCCTTGCCGAGCACCGTGTCCAGATTCGCTGTCACGAGATCAGCGTATCGCTCAGTGAGACGAATCGTTGTTGCATGAGGCCCCGACGCAGGACAGTAGAGGTCATGAGCAACCCCACGAACATCGCAGCGGTCAGCGAAGCGGACATCGCCGCCGCAGCAGACCGCCTCGTGTCCGCCGCAGCGAGCGGCACCCCGACCGCTCCGATCCGCGACCTGATCGGCGAGAGCAACCTCGTCGCGGCCTACGCCGTGCAGCAGCGTTTCAACGAGGGCCGCACGGAGTCGGGCGCCGTCATCGTGGGCCGCAAGATCGGCCTCACTTCCAAGGCCGTGCAGGAACAACTCGGTGTCGGTCAACCCGACCTCGGAGTGCTCTTCGACAACATGGCGTTCGACAACGGCGCCGACATCCCGATGAGCCTGCTGATCCAGCCGAAGGTCGAGGGTGAGGTCGGGTTCGTGCTCGGCGCCGATCTCGTCGACGGTCCGCTCGACACCGCTCAGGTGCGCGACGCCATCGATTACGCCGTCGCCGCACTCGAGATCTGCGACAGCCGTATCGCCAACTGGGACATCAAATTCGGCGACACCGTCGCCGACAATGCGTCATCCGGTGTGTACGTACTCGGCACCGAACGCCGCACGCTCGACGAACTCGAGCCCGTCGACGTCACCATGTCGATGGAGATCGACGGCACCGAGGTCTCCACCGGAAACGGCGCCGCCTGCCTCGGCGATCCGATTCAGGCCGTCGTGTGGCTCGCACAGACCGCCCGCGAACTCGGTCAGCCGCTGAAGGCAGGCCAGGTGATCCTGTCGGGTGCACTCGGCCCGATGGCGTCCGTCTCCGCAGGCAGCACCGTCTCCGTCACCGTGTCCGGCCTGGGCACCGTGACAGCCCGTTTCGTGGAAGGAAAGCAAGCATGAGCAAGACCAAGGTTGCCATCATCGGATCGGGCAACATCGGCACCGATCTGATGATCAAAGTTCTGCGCACCTCCGAGGTTCTCGAGATGGGTGCCATGGTCGGTATCGACCCCGAGTCGGACGGCCTCGCCCGCGCCGCACGCATGAAGGTGCCCACCACTGCGGAAGGCGTCGAGGGTTTGGTGAACCTGCCGAACTTCGACGAGATCGAGATCGTGTTCGACGCGACCTCCGCGAAGGCGCACATCGCGAACAACGCGCGCCTCGCTCCGCTGGGTAAGCGTCTGATCGACCTCACGCCGGCCGCGATCGGCCCGTTCGTCGTGCCCGCCGTCAACGGCGACGAGCATCTCGACGCGCAGAACGTGAACATGGTGACATGCGGTGGCCAGGCCACCATCCCGATGGTCGCGGCCGTGTCTCGCGTCGTGCCGGTGGCGTACGCCGAGATCGTCGCGTCGATCGCGTCGAAGTCGGCCGGCCCGGGAACCCGCGCGAACATCGACGAGTTCACCGAGACCACGTCGTCGGCGATCGAGACGGTCGGTGGCGCCCGCCGGGGCAAGGCCATCATCATCCTGAACCCGGCCGAGCCGCCGCTGATCATGCGCGACACGGTGTTCTGCCTCGTCGACGCACCGGACCCGTCCACCCACGACGAGATCCGTCAGTCGATCGAGAAGATGGTGGGCGACGTCGCGGCATACGTGCCGGGCTACCGCCTCAAGCAGCAGGTGCAGATCACCGAGATCCCCGAAGATCAGCCGGTCGAGACGCTGCTCGTCGACGGCAACCGCCCGACCCACCAGGTCTCGGTCTTCCTCGAGGTGGAGGGCGCTGCCCACTACCTGCCCGCGTACGCAGGCAACCTCGACATCATGACCTCCGCCGGACTCCAGATCGCTGAGCGGATCGCACAGAAGAAGGACAACGCCTGATGAGCAACACCACCGTCTTCGTTCAGGACGTCACCCTCCGCGACGGCATGCACGCGGTGCGTCACCGTATTTCGCCGACCGACGTCAAGCGCATCGTCACCGCCCTCGAGGACGCGGGCGTCGACGCGATCGAGGTCGCGCACGGCGACGGCCTCGCCGGCGGCTCCGTGAACTACGGTCCGGGCTCGAACACCGACTGGGAGTGGATCGAGGCGGCAGCCGAGGTGCTGCAGAACGCCCGTCTGACCACGCTGCTGCTTCCCGGTGTCGGTACCGTCCACGACCTGCAGCGCGCATGGGACCTCGGTGTGCGCTCGGTGCGCATCGCCACTCACTGCACCGAGGCCGACGTCTCCGCGCAGCACATCGCCACCGCTCGCGAGATCGGCATGGATGTCTCGGGCTTCCTGATGATGAGCCACATGGCTCCAGCCGAGGAACTCGCCGAGCAGGCCAAGCTCATGGAATCGTATGGCGCGCACTGCGTGTACGTCACCGACTCCGGCGGACGCCTGACCCTGGGCGGTGTTCGCGACCGCGTCCGCGCCTACCGCGAGATCCTGGACGAGGGCACCGAGATCGGTATCCACGCCCACGAGAACCTCTCACTGTCGGTGGCGAACAGCGTCATCGCTGTCGAGGAGGGCGTGTACCGCGTGGACGCCTCGCTCGCCGGCCACGGCGCCGGTGCCGGTAACTGCCCGATCGAGGCGTTCATCGCCGTCGCCGACCTGTACGAGTGGAAGCACGGCTGCGACGTGTTCAAGCTGCAGGACGCAGCCGACGACATCGTCCGACCGCTGCAGGACCGCCCGGTGCGCGTCGACCGTGAGACCCTCACCCTCGGCTACGCCGGTGTGTACTCGAGCTTCCTGCGTCACGCGGAGACCGCGTCCGCACGCTACGGCATCGACGTGCGCACCCTCCTCCTCGAGGCCGGTAAGCGCAAGCTGGTCGGTGGTCAGGAGGACATGATCGTCGACATCGCGCTCAACCTCGTCGCCGAGCGCGAGGCCGCGTCCGCCTGACGCGATCGCGCACAGTCGCACAAGGGACCGGGTCCCCGTCCGAGCTTCTCGGGCGGGGACTTCGCCGTTGGCAGCCCTACCTGTCCGCGAACAGAGAACACTCGTACACCGAAATTTGATGACATCCCGTTTCACCTGCGATTTCCCCCACTTCTCTCGGTGAACAATTGCGACTAGGATGGCGCTCTATCGGAAAAATCTCACCGAACGGAGCACTCCACGATCACCCAGGCACAGCCCTCGACCTCACTTGTCCCCACGAATCCGGGCGCGGTGTCCCTTCCCGCACTCCCGCCGATCCCCGATCGGCCACTCGTTCCGATCTGGCACACCGACCGCTACGTCCTGCCCATCGCGACGACCACACCGCACCAGGCGATGGTCGAGGATCTGCTGTTCATCCGGGATGTCCTCGACACGGCGGGTATTGCGTACACACTGATCCGTAGAGCGAACGATCGTCCCTGCTTGGCCGTCGACCGGGCCGACCGGAAGATCCTCGAGGCGAGCCTGGCATCGGCATGTACGGATCAACCGTTCTATTCGAAAACGCTCGGGGCAAAGAGCATTCGCCCTGTACTCGTAGCGGACGGACGCCTGTCCCAGATCCGGAAGGCCCGCGCGTTCCGGCTGTATCGTCCGCGGGTGGAGCCTGTGAGCGGTTTGCGGTACGGCGCTTCCAGCGGTGTGGGGATCGAGCTGTGGCAACGACGCGGCGACGAACTCGTCCTCCCCGGACCGAATTCGCTCACGCGAAATACGGTGCTGCGCAGCGAACTGGTGTCCACCACCGTCGAGCGGTACGGACGAACCTGGCCGACCATCGAGGGCATGTTCGACGCACACCCGTCGGGACTTCCGTTCGAGATCGACCTCGTCTTCTCCTGGGTCGACGGGTCGTCGAAATCATTCCAGGCCAAGCGCGCCAAGCTCATGCAGAGCTATGTGGTCGGAGAGGGCGACGACTCCCCCGCACGCTACCGGCAGATCAACGAACTGAAGTACGCGCTCCGCTCCGTGAACATGTACGCCCCGTGGGTACGACGGATCTTCGTCGCAACCGACTCGGATCGACCCGAATGGCTCGCCGACGACGACCGGGTCACCTTTGTGCGCAGTGAGGAGTTCTTCGCCGACCAGTCGATGCTGCCGACGCATAATTCGCAGGCCGTCGAGGCACAGTTACATCGCATTCCCGGATTGTCGGAACATTTCGTGTATTCCAACGACGACATGTTCTTCGGCCGCTCGGTGGATCCTCAGGTGTTCTTCTCTCCGGCCGGGATCAGCAAGTTCATCGAGTCCGAGGTTCGAATCGGTCTCGGACGAAACCACAGCGAACGCAGCGGTTTCGAGAACTCGGCGCGTGTCAATCGAGGTTTGCTGCGAAAGCGCTTCGGGGTGACGATCACCCATCACCTCGAGCATGCGCCTGCACCACTGAGGCGGAGCATCGTGGAGGAGATGGAGCGAGAGTTCGACACCGAGTTCACCGCGACCGCCGGGAGCCCCTTCCGCGCCGTCGACAACATCTCGGTGACCAATTCCTTCTACCACTACTACGCCTTGATGACGGGACGCGCGGTACAACAGTTGTCGGCCCGCGTGAAGTACGTCGACACGACGACGAATTCGGGCCTACGCGAACTCGATACGCTGCTCGCCAGGCGCAGAACCGACTTCATCTGTCTCAACGACGGTAGCGCCCCCGAGGTGGACCTGGAAGTGCGCACCGCGAAGGTCACGCAGTTCCTGGAGCACTACTATCCGATCCCCGCACCGTGGGAAACCGCCTATCCCCGCTGACCTCCCGGTCAGGCGTCGAGTGTGAGCCCCGGGTTTTCCGGGATCCTGACCCGCGCATCAGCGAGACGCTGCGCGGTGTCCTCTGCGGAGACGTGCCGGCCGGCGAGGGCATAGCTGCCGGTCGGCACAACGGAATGCACGATGGTCTCGGGATAGACGTGCACGAGGTTGAATCCCTGTGCTCCATCACGGCCGCGCTGCGAGTCGATCGGGACATTGAGATCCTGGGTGTAGCAGGTGGACGACGCCACCGACACCGGGATTCCGGCGAACGTCGCCGTGGTCGAGTAGTGCAGATGACCCGCCAGAATCGCTCGGACATCAGAGCCGCGCACCACGTCGGCGAGCCCGGCCTGGTCTCGAAGTTCGACGAGCACCGCGAGGTCGAACACGCACGGCACCGGAGGATGATGCAGCACGAGCACGGTTCCGAACGGCGCTGGGGTCGCGAGTTCGCCTCGGAGCCATTCGAGTTGGTCAGGGCCGATCTCGCCGTGGTGAAATCCGGGCACGGAACTGTCCAGGGTGATGACCCGCAAACCGTTCACGTGGTGGACCTGGTCGATCGGTCCGGAATCCGGTGCCTGATCCAGCAGACGCTCGCGGAAGGTCGCGCGGTCATCATGGTTACCCATCGCCCAGATCACCCGGGCATCGAGTTCCTGCGCCACAGGCTCGACGATCGCGCGCAGCTTCGCATAGGCGTCGGGCTGGCCGCGATCGGCGAGGTCGCCGGTGAAGACCAGGGCGTCGGGACGAACCTGCGACGCACGGATGTCGTCGACGATGCGCTGGATGTGCGCGTCGCTGTCGACCGTGCCGTAGAGCAGTTCGGTTCCACCCACCAGGTGGGTGTCGCTGAGGTGCAGGAGGGTGTGCGACGGCCGCGGGTACTCGGCTACTCGCTCTGACTCGGCGGAGCCGGTCATGATCACTCGCTTCCGTTCGGCGACGTTTCAGGATTCCACGCCGACTTCGAGGCTAACCGCATCTGTTGTACCTCTCCAACACGAACGCCGCGGCCTCGTCTGGGAAAGATCCGGCAAACACCCGATGACCAACCATGACCTGCGCACACGCGCGGTCGGGACCCACCGGCCCCACCCGGGGGGCC
>NZ_JBHWWZ010000033.1:0-51302 GCF_042730275.1 Rhodococcus sp. NPDC060086 | reverse complement strand
GTGCTTTCTTTGACTGCACCGCGGCCGTTCGTCAGCCGTGATTCATGCAGGATCGAACCGGTCAGACCAGTTCGGTTGCAGTGCCACCGGCAGCGGCGATCTTCTCCTTGGCGGAGCCGGAGAACTTGTTCGCGGAAACCTGAACGGAAACCGTGATCTCGCCCTCTCCGAGGACCTTCACGAGCTGGTTCTTGCGAACCAGGCCGTTGGCCACGAGCTCGTCGACGCCGATCTGGCCACCCTCCGGGAAGACCCGGGCGATGTCGCTGACGTTGACGACCTGGTACTCGGTGCGGAATGCGTTCTTGAAGCCCTTGAGCTTCGGCAGACGCATGTGCAGGGGCATCTGGCCACCTTCGAAGGCTGCCGGGACGTTCTTACGCGCCTTGGTGCCCTTCGTACCGCGACCTGCGGTCTTGCCCTTCGAACCATCACCGCGTCCGACGCGGGTCTTGTCCGTCTTCGCGCCCGGAGCGGGGCGCAGGTGATGCAGCTTGATGGTCATTCTCAGACCTCCTCAACGGTCACGAGGTGACGCACCACGTTGATCAAGCCACGGTTCTGCGAGTTGTCCTCACGGACCACCGACTGGCGGATCTTCCGCAGGCCGAGGGTACGCAGGCTGTCCCGCTGATTCTGCTTGCAACCGATGGTGCTCTTGATCTGGGTGATCTTCAGCTCTGCCATTACTTCACGCTCCCAGCAGCAAGTGCACGGGCGCGAAGCATACCGGCGGGAGCGACGTCCTCGAGGGGAAGACCGCGGCGAGCCGCAACTTCCTCCGGACGCTGCAGACCCTTGAGAGCTGCAACCGTCGCGTGCACCACGTTGATGGCATTGTCGGAGCCGAGCGACTTCGACAGGATGTCGGAGATGCCCGCGCACTCCAGCACGGCGCGCACAGCGCCACCGGCGATCACACCGGTACCGGGGGAAGCCGGACGGAGCATGACGACGCCTGCTGCAGCCTCACCCTGGATGGGGTGGGTGATGGTGCCGGCGATCATCGGAACGCGGAAGAAGTTCTTACGAGCTTCCTCCACACCCTTGGTGATGGCCGCGGGAACTTCCTTGGCCTTGCCGTAGCCGACACCGACCACACCGTTGCCGTCTCCGACGATCACCAGTGCGGTGAAGCTGAAGCGACGGCCACCCTTGACGACCTTCGACACACGGTTGATCGAGACGACACGCTCGATGTGGTTCGACCGCTCGGCAGCGTTGCCGCCGCGCGAGTCGCGATCGCGGCGGTCTCCGCGACCACCACGGTTGTCCCCACCAGTGTTGGGGCCATTCTGTCCGGCGGGGCCGTTTCCGCCGTCACGCCGCTGACGTCCCGGCATCAGACGTTCCTTCCGTTCGCAATGATGATCATCAGAACTTCAGCCCGCTCTCGCGCGCTGCGTCCGCGAGGGCCGCGATGCGGCCGCTGTAGGTGTGTCCACCACGGTCGAAGACCACGGATTCCACGCCGGCAGCTTTCGCGCGTTCTGCGATCAGCTGTCCGACCTTGGCGCCGCGCACCTTCTTGTCGCCCTCGAGTGCACGCACGTCGGCCTCGATGGTCGACGCTGCGGCAACGGTCGTGCCGGTGAGGTCGTCGATGACCTGCACATGCATATGACGCGACGAGCGGTTGACGACGAGGCGCGGACGCTCTGCCGTTCCGGCGATCTTCTTGCGGAGGCGGAAATGACGACGCGTCTTCGACAGCCGACGCGTGGTGGACGCATCCTTGCCGCGTGGGATCCGCTTGGCCTTCTGGTTCTCGGTCTGGCTCATGATCACTTACCCGTCTTTCCGACCTTGCGACGGACCTGCTCGCCCTCGTAGCGAATGCCCTTGCCCTTGTACGGGTCGGACTTACGCAAACGGCGGACGTTGGCCGCGATCTGGCCGACCTGCTGCTTGTCGATGCCCGCAATCGAGAACTTCGTGGGGGTCTCGACGGCAAAGGTGATGCCTTCGGGGGCCTCGATGTGCACGGGGTGGCTGTAGCCGAGCGAGAACTCGAGGTCCTTGCCCTTGAGCGCCACGCGGTAGCCGACGCCGAAGATCTCCATCTTGATGGTGTAACCCTCGGTCACACCGACGATGAGGTTCTGCACCAGGGTCCGCGACAGGCCGTGCAGCGCACGGCTGCGACGCTCGTCGTTGGGGCGGTTGATGTTCAGTGCCCCGTCATCGCTCTTGGCGATGGTGATGGGCTCAGAGATCGTCAGCGACAGGTTGCCCTTGGGGCCCTTCACTGCGACGTTCTGGCCATCGATGTTCACCTCGACACCCGAGGGAACTGCAACGGGGAGTTTTCCGATTCGCGACATTGTGGTGGCCTCCCTTACCAGACGTAGGCGAGGACTTCCCCGCCTACTCTGTGATTGGCCGCCTGGCGATCGGTGAGCAGACCGGAGGACGTGGAGATGATCGCCACGCCGAGTCCGCCCAGGACCTTGGGCAGGTTGGTGGACTTCGCGTACACACGAAGGCCGGGCTTCGACACGCGTCGCACGCCGGCAAGGCTGCGCTCACGGGAAGGCCCGTACTTGAGGTCGACGACGAGGGTCTTGCCCACCTCGGCGTCCTCGGTGCGGTAGTCGGAGATGTAGCCCTCGCGCTTGAGGATCTCGGCGATGTTCACCTTGATCTTCGAAGACGGGAGCTTGACCTCGTCGTGGAACGCCGTGTTGGCGTTACGCAGACGCGTCAAGAAGTCTGCGATGGGGTCGGTCATGGTCATGGTCTGACCTGTACACCTTTCTCGGAGCGGTTCCCATACAACACCGGTAGAACCGGCCGTGGGCCTGCAGCGAATTTGGTTTCAATGCGAGCCGGCCCGAAGTGGGCCGGCCCCTGACAGCGTGATGGTAGGCGGAGGCACGAGACGCTCCGCCTACCCGCTCACGTCACCAGGAGCTCTTGTGAACTCCCGGAAGCTCGCCGGCATGTGCCATCTCACGGAGGCAGATACGGCAGAGACCGAACTTGCGGAACACCGAGTGCGGGCGACCGCAACGCTGGCAACGCGTGTATGCGCGGACCGCAAACTTCGGCTTCTTGTTGGCCTTGTTGACCAGTGCCTTCTTAGCCATGGGCTCAGTTCTCCTTGAACGGGAAGCCGAGGTGCTTGAGCAGGGCACGGCCTTCTTCGTTGTTGGTAGCGGTGGTCACGACAGTGATGTCCATGCCGCGCGGGCGATCGATCTTGTCCACGTCGATCTCGTGGAACATCGACTGCTCGTTCAGGCCGAACGTGTAGTTGCCGTTGCCATCGAACTGGTTGCCGCTCAGGCCACGGAAGTCGCGGATACGGGGAAGCGCGATGGACACGAGACGGTCCAGGAACTCCCACATGCGATCGCCGCGCAGCGTGACACGCGCACCGATGGGCATACCTTCGCGAAGCTTGAACTGTGCGATGGACTTACGGGCCTTGCGGATCTCCGGCTTCTGGCCGGTGATCAACGCGAGGTCGTTGACCGCGCCGTTGATGAGCTTCGCGTCGCGGGCGGCGTCGCCGACACCCATGTTGACGACGACCTTCACGACGCCGGGGATCTGCATGACGTTCGCGTAGTCGAACTCCGCGTTCAGCGCGTCCTTGATCTCGGCGCGGTAGCGGGTCTTCAGACGCGGCTGGATCTTGTTCTCGGTGGTGGTCATGTCAGATGTCCTTCCCGTTCTTCCGGGAAATCCGAACGCGCTTGCCGGTTTCCTCATCGGTCCGGTACCCCACGCGAGTGGCGTTGCCGTCCGAGTCGACGACCGCAACGTTGGAAACGTGAATCGAGGCTTCCTGCGTCACGATGCCGCCCGAAGAGGCGCCACGCTCGTTGGCCGAGACCGCGGTGTGCTTCTTGATCCGGTTCACGCCCTCGACGAGGACACGGTTCTCTCGCGGGAAGGCCGCAATGACCTTGCCCTTCGCGCCCTTGTCCTTACCCGAGATGACGAGAACGGTGTCGCCCTTGTGCACCTTCATCACAGCACCTCCGGAGCAAGCGAGACGATCTTCATGAACCGCTTGTCGCGCAGCTCGCGACCGACGGGTCCGAAGATGCGGGTGCCACGCGGATCGTTGTCGGGCTTGATGATGACAGCGGCATTCTCATCGAACTTGATGTACGAGCCGTCCGGCCGACGGCGCTCCTTGGCGGTGCGCACGATGACAGCCTTGACGACATCGCCACGCTTGACGTTGCCGCCGGGGATGGCGTCCTTGACGGTGGCGACGATGATGTCGCCGACACCGGCGTAGCGACGGCCCGAGCCACCGAGAACGCGGATGCAGAGAATCTCCTTGGCACCCGTGTTGTCGGCGACACGCAGTCGCGACTCCTGCTGGATCACTTACTTCTCCTTGACCTGGATTGGTATGTACGTCAGATTTCCGACCTGGACGCACGCGGTCGTCGGCTACTCACGGCGCACGTGCGAAAAGACACACGGGTCCCGCGAAGCAACCCGTCCAGAGTAGGCCATATACCGTACCCAGGGCAAATTAGCGAACTGCGACGTCGCTCCCGACCCGGGCGCCGGTGTGTCGCACGATACTTCGTGGGTCGACCCGCTCTCCGAACGCGAACTCGGCCCGGCATCCGAATATGGATGCCGGGCCGAGGAATATCGTCACGCGAGGTGTGAGAGGCCTACTTGGCCTTCTCGAGCACCTCGACCAGACGCCAGCGCTTCGACGCGGACAGCGGACGGGTCTCCATCAGCTGCACGCGATCGCCGACGCCGGCGAGGCTGTTCTCGTCGTGTGCCTTCACCTTGGTCGTACGGCGGATGATCTTGCCGTACAGCGGGTGCTTCACGCGATCCTCGAGCTCGACCACGATGGTCTTTTCCATCTTGTCCGAGACGACGTAGCCGATGCGAACCTTGCGGCTCGCGCGCTCTTCGTTCTGGGTCACTGCCTTTTCCTCACTCATGCCACGTCACCCGCATCCGGGCCGGTGGCCAGACCGAGCTCACGCTCACGCAGAACCGTGTAGATACGAGCGATCTCGTTACGCACGGTGCGCAGTCGTCGGTTGTTGTCCAGCTGACCGGTAGCCATCTGGAAGCGGAGGTTGAACAGCTCTTCCTTGGACTCGCGAAGCTTCGAGGTCAACTCTTCCTCGGTGAACTCGCGGAGTTCTGCGGCGGGGGTATCGGTAGCCATCAGAACTGCTCCTCCCTCGTCACGATCCGGCACTTGCACGGGAGCTTGTGCATCGCGCGGCGCAGGGCCTCGCGAGCGGTCTCCTCGTTCGGGTAGCTCATCTCGAACAGCACGCGACCGGGCTTGACGTTCGCGACCCACCACTCGGGCGAGCCCTTACCGGAACCCATGCGGGTTTCGGCCGGCTTCTTGGTGAGCGGGCGATCCGGGAAGATGTTGATCCAGATCTTGCCGCCACGCTTGATGTGCCGGGTCATGGCGATACGAGCGGCTTCGATCTGCCGGTTCGTGATGTAGGCCGGCTCGAGAGCCTGGATGCCGTACTCGCCGAAGGCAACCTGGGTGCCGCCCTTGGCGTTACCCGAACGGCTCGGATGGTGCTGCTTGCGGTGTTTGACCCGCCGGGGGATCAACATTGCGTCAGCCCTCCTTGTTCTCTGCCGAAGCGGGTGCGTCAGCTGCCCGTCCCGCGTCGGTGCTCGTCGCGGTGGTGCCCGAGGCGCCGGAACGACGCGGGCGGCTCGGACGCTCACGACGCGGGCGGTCGGCGGGAGCGGCTGCAGCAGCAGCGAGCTCACGACGGCCACCGACGATGTCGCCCTTGTAGATCCAGACCTTCACGCCGATACGGCCGAAGGTGGTCTTCGCCTCGTAGAGGCCGTAGTCGATGTCCGCGCGCAGCGTGTGCAGCGGGACGCGACCTTCGCGGTAGAACTCCGAACGCGACATCTCGGCGCCACCGAGGCGGCCCGAGCACTGCACGCGGATGCCCTTGACGTTGGGCTGACGCATGGCCGACTGGATGGCCTTGCGCATCGCCCGGCGGAACGCCACGCGGTTCGAGAGCTGCTCTGCGACGCCCTGCGCCACCAGCTGAGCCTCGGACTCGGCGTTCTTGACCTCGAGGATGTTGAGCTGAACCTGCTTGCCGCTCAGCTTCTCGAGCTCGGCGCGGATGCGATCGGCCTCGGCGCCGCGGCGGCCGATGACGATGCCCGGACGAGCGGTGTGGATGTCCACACGCACACGATCGCGGGTGCGCTCGATCTCGACCTTCGCGATGCCTGCACGCTCGAGGCCGGAGGCCAGGAACTTACGGATCGCGACGTCTTCCTTCACGTAGTCCGCGTACTGCTTGTCTGCGTACCAACGCGACTTCCAGTCGGTGGTAATGCCCAGACGGAAGCCGTGCGGGTTGATCTTCTGGCCCACTACTGAGCTCCCTTCCGGCGGTTGCGAGACGAGTTCGAGCCGACGCTCTCCACGATCACGGTGATGTGGCTCGACCGCTTGCGGATACGGAACGCACGACCCTGTGCACGCGGCTGGAACCGCTTGAGGGTTGCACCCTCGTCCACGTACGCCGTCGCGATGACGAGCGTGTTGGGGTCGAGGTTCAGGTTGTTCTGCGCGTTCGCAGCTGCGGAGGCGATCACCTTGGCGACCGGCTCTGCAGCAGCCTGAGGCGCGAACTTCAGGATTGCGAGGGCGTCCTCGACGGACTTTCCGCGAACGATGTCGACGACGCGGCGCGCCTTCATCGGGGTCACGCGCACGTGGCGCGCAACAGCCCGAGCGCTCGGGTTTGTGGTTTCAGTACTCATCGACGCTTGCTCTTCCGGTCGTCCTTGATGTGGCCCTTGAACGTACGGGTCGGTGCAAATTCACCGAGCTTGTGGCCGACCATCGAATCCGAGATGAACACCGGAACGTGCTTGCGTCCGTCATGGACGGCAAACGTGTGACCGATGAAGTCCGGCAGAATCGTGGAACGGCGCGACCAGGTCTTGATGACCTGCTTGGTGCCCTTCTCGTTCTGGACGTCGACCTTCGCCAGGAGGTGGTCGTCGACGAACGGGCCCTTCTTGAGGCTGCGTGGCATTCTCTAACTCCCTCCTTGACTAGCGCTTGTTCTTGCCGGTACGGCGACGACGGACGATCAGCTTGTCGGACGCCTTGCTCTTGCGGGTACGGCCCTCGGGCTTGCCCCACGGGCTGACCGGGTGGCGACCACCCGAGGTCTTGCCCTCGCCGCCACCGTGCGGGTGGTCGACCGGGTTCATGACCACACCACGGACAGACGGGCGCTTGCCCTTCCATCGCATACGGCCGGCCTTGCCCCAGTTGATGTTCGACTGCTCGGCGTTGCCGACCTCGCCGACGGTTGCGCGGCAGCGCACGTCGACGCGACGGATTTCACCGGACGGCATACGCAGCGTGGCGTAGGTGCCTTCCTTACCGAGGAGCTGGATGCTCGCGCCTGCGGAGCGGGCCATCTTGGCTCCGCCGCCGGGACGCAGCTCCACCGCGTGGATGGTGGTACCCGTCGGGATGTTGCGCAGGGGCAGGTTGTTGCCCGGCTTGATGTCGGCCGTCGGGCCGGACTCGACCGGAGCGCCCTGCACCAGGCCCTTGGGGGCGATGATGTAGCGCTTCTCGCCGTCCACGTAGTGGAGCAGCGCGATGCGGGCGGTGCGGTTGGGGTCGTACTCGATGTGAGCGACCTTGGCCGGAACGCCGTCCTTGTCGTTACGACGGAAATCGATCAAGCGGTATGCGCGCTTGTGTCCGCCGCCCTTGTGGCGGGTGGTGATACGACCGTGCGCATTACGACCACCGCGACCATGCAGCGGGCGGATCAGCGACTTCTCGGGCGTCGACCGAGTGATCTCGGCGAAGTCCGACACACTGGCGCCACGACGGCCCGGTGTAGTCGGCTTGTACTTACGGATTGCCATGAGTCTTCTCGTCCTCTATCTCTCGCGAGTTCCGGCGCCTAGGCGACCGGGCCTCCGAAGATCTCGATGGGCTTGCTGTCGGCGGTGAGGGTCACGAGCGCGCGCTTGGTGTCCTTGCGCTTGCCGTAACCAACCCGCGTCCGCTTGCGCTTGCCCTGACGGTTGGCGGTGTTGACGCTGCTCACCTTGACGCCGAAGATCTTCTCCACGGCAATCTTGATCTGCGTCTTGTTCGAGTCCGGGTGGACCAGGAAGGTGTAGGTGCCCTCCTCCATCAGCCCATAGGACTTCTCGGAGACGACGGGAGCCAGCAGGATGTCGCGCGGATCGGCGATCGTGCTCACTTGCTCTCCTCCTTGACTTCCTGAGCCGACTCGGCCGGCCCGTGGATGAACGCGTTGAGCGCCTCGACACTGAACACGATGTCGTCGCTGTAGAGGACGTCGTAGGTGTTCAGCTGATCGGGTGCGAGCGCGTGGACGTTCTGCAGGTTCTGCACGCTCTTCCACGCGGCAACGTCTGCACGTCCGACCACCAGGAGCACCTTCTTGCGCTCGGTGAGCTCACCGAGGAAGCTGCGCGCCGACTTCGTCGACGGGGTCTGACCCGCGACGAGCTCGGTGATCACGTGGATGCGCTCGTTGCGTGCCCGGTCGGAGAGGGCACCGCGGAGAGCGGCTGCCTTCATCTTCTTGGGGGTGCGCTGGCTGTAGTCACGCGGCTGCGGGCCGTGGACGACGCCGCCACCGACGAACTGCGGTGCACGCGTCGAACCCTGACGTGCACGGCCGGTGCCCTTCTGGCGGTACGGCTTACGACCGCCGCCACGGACCTCTCCGCGCGTCTTGGTCGAGTGCGTGCCCTGGCGTGCGGCAGCAAGCTGCGCGACAACCACCTGGTGCAGCAGCGCGATGTTGGCGGGGGCGTCGAAGATCTCGGCAGGGAGATCGACGGTGCCGGTGGACTTGCCACCTGCAGCCTTGACGTCCAGCGTCAGCTTGGTTGCGGTCTCGGTGCTGGTCATGCCCGTGCACCACCCTTCACTGCAGTCTTGACGATCACGAGGCCGCCTTTGCGGCCGGGGATCGCGCCCTTGATAAGCAGCAGACCGTTCTCGGCGTCCACCTTGTGGACGGAGAGGTTCTGCGTCGTGACGCGGTCGCTACCCATGCGTCCGGACATGCGCGTGCCCTTGAAGACACGACCCGGGGTGGCACAGCCACCGATGGAACCGGGACGACGGTGCACAGCCTGCGCACCGTGCGACGCGCCCTGACCGGAGAAGCCGTGACGCTTCATGGTGCCGGCGAAGCCCTTGCCCTTGGAGGTGCCCGTGATGTCGACGAATGCGCCGTCCTCGAACACCTCTGCGGTCAATTCCTGGCCGACCTCGTACTCCGAGGCGTCTTCGAGACGAAGTTCGACGAGGTGGCGACGCGGGGTCACTCCGGCCTTGTCGAACTGGCCGCGAACCGGCTTGTTGACCTTGCGGGGTGCAATGGCGCCGAATGCGAGCTGCACGGCGTTGTAGCCGTCGCGCTCCTCGGTGCGAATCTGCGTGACCACGTTGGGTCCGGCCTTGACGACGGTCACCGGGACGACCCGATTGTTCTCGTCGAAGACCTGGGTCATGCCGAGCTTGGTGCCCAGGATTCCCTTGATCTGGTTAGTCATCTGTTCTCTCCGCTGCGTCTTCTACAAGCTCGCTGTAAGTCACTGAATGTTGACATCGACGCTCGCCGGGAGGTCGATGCGCATGAGTGCGTCGACCGTCTTCGGCGTCGGGTCGAGGATGTCGATCAGCCGCTTGTGAGTACGCATCTCGAAGTGCTCGCGCGAGTCCTTGTACTTGTGCGGCGAACGAATGACGCAGTACACGTTTTTCTCAGTTGGCAACGGCACCGGCCCGACCACGCGGGCACCCGTACGGGTGACCGTCTCGACGATCTTGCGCGCAGACGCGTCGATCGCCTCGTGGTCATAGGCCTTGAGCCTGATGCGGATCTTCTGTCCCGCCACGCTTAGTGTCCTTTTCTTGCCGCGTTTCGTAGCACCCGAACGAATCGGGAACCACCTCGTCTGCACAGTTCCGATTGGAACGGCGACAGAGAACAGCATTCATACACATCGCGATCCGGGCTGACCCGATCCGCTGCCGCTGTTCATCTGTCATTGTTCTCCGGTCCACGCGGTCGGGCGTGTCGCTCCGCCGCTCGTTCCTCGGCGCCGAAACTTGTCGTTTCGACACCGCACAGAACGGGACCGGATGCGCTCATACGAGCGCACGCTGGTACTGCTTCCGTCTTGCATGTGGCCGCGACCTGGCCCTTGGGCTCGATCCGCGACTGTCACTACTTTCACCGTTCCGAGCCGCGAAACATCCATGGCCCGGTCAAGGCAACCCGACTAGTATGCAGCAATACGCCGCCGAGTACAACTTCGACGAATTCCCACCCGGTCGGGAGGCCTCTAGCCTATCGCGTTCATCGGGGGTGTCCGCAACGGCGCGGCCGCGTCCAGAGTGTTCGTCGGGTCGGGCCCGGGACCCGGTGCGACCCGCCCCACCTCGGGTGCGGCACCCGGGGCAGGCGCAAGGTCGGGTAGATCCCGCCAGACGGGGAAGGCCTCCTGCAGCTCGAGACCGATTTCGATGATCCGTTCGTCCTGCCAGGGCCTGGCACCGAGCTGCACACCGAACGGCATCCCCGTCGCCGACGACCGGCCCACCGGAAGTGTCACCACCGGCGCACCCGAGTAGTTGGCCCACTTCACGTCGCCCATGACGCCTTCGGTCACGCTGACGCCGAGGAACTCCTCGCGCTGCGCGCCGTCCACCCGCGTGCCGGGGATCAAGACCGCATCGAGATCACTGTCGACGAAGAGCCTGTTGTAGTCGACCTGGTAGCGCAGTCGGTCGCGTTCCAGCATCAGGTAGTCCACGACGGGCACCGCCAACGACGCAACCGCCGTCCCCACACTGGGCACCCGCTCCGGTCGGTACAGACCGATCCGGTCCGCGAATTGTCTGTGGTACGAACCCATTTCGACTACATCGCCCGTCACGAGCGAGGTCGGGGTCGGTGGCATCACCACGGGAACGATCTGCGCACCGAGCGAACGGGCAACTTGAATGGTGTCGTCGAACAGGGTCTGCAACGGCGGGGGGAGCTCCGACGGCGGAAGACCCAGCCGCACCCCCGCGAGCGGCGACGAACCGCCCTTCGCTGTCAGCGGGTACCCACCGGCCGGAACCGGGGGCCCCAGCGCGGTGATCGGGTCGTCGGCGTCGACGGTCGCGAGTATCGACAACATCAGTGAGGCGTCGGCGAGACTTCGCCCCATCGGCCCGACGTGGTCGCGGGTCCAGGTCAGCGGGATCATGCCGTGCGAGGTGATCCGTCCATAGGTGGGTTTGATCGACGAGATCCCACACGCGCTCGCGGGCAACCGCACCGATCCCCCGGTGTCGCTGCCGACCGCCAGTGGGGCGAAGCGGGCAGCGAGGACCGCGGCACTGCCACCCGAGGACCCACCCGGTGACATGTCGGTGTTCCACGGATTTCCCACTTGAGGTGTCGCGACACCGATTGCGAATTCGTCGGTGTGCGCGTGCCCCATGAGGACGGCACCGGCGTCCTCGAGCTTGTTCCACACACCGGAGTTCCCGGCTGCAATGTTCCCTTCGAGCACTCTGCTCGACGCGGTGAGCGGCAGCCCCGACACCGCGAACAGATCCTTGAGCGCGATCGGCAGGCCACAGACGTCGGGGGCGGAAGTTCCGTCGCTTCGGGCCTGTGCGAGCCCCTCCCCTGCCGCGTCGGCGCCGGCGTAGGCGAACTCCGGATAGAGGCGGATCCAGGCGCCGATCGCGCCGTCGAATTCGCGTGTCCGCGCCAGGCACGCATCGAGCAGCTCTCTCGGATGCAACTGCCCGGCGTGCAGGAGACTCGCCGCCTCGACTGCACTCAGCAGAGCAGGGTCCGTCACATCGACGGTGCCCGGATCCGGAAATCGACGCCGTGGTGCGGCATGGCTGCGCTGCCGTGGTGCGGCATGGCCCGGCTGTGCGGTGACCGTACCCAGCAGCAGCGCACCCCCCGCAAGCGAACCCAACATCCGTCGACGAGAGACTGCACTACCCATCTGCACAGGGAAGCACGAATGCTGCACGAGCGCAGAATCGACAGACCCGGGCACGCAAAGAAATCAAGGGGGAACGGTCGCAGTCGGGATATTTCACAGCACGAGTGTGCTCCGTGCGCGATAATGCCCCGACCGACATGTCTTACGAGCAGCCCGACACCGATGCCCCGACACCGATGCCCCGACACCGATGCCCCGATACAGGAGAAGCCGATGCCCCCCTCCGACCGGTCCGGCTCTCCTCGTGAGCTGGGGCGTCGACCCCAGCTGTCGGATGATGTGGCGTCGTTCGTGCGCAACCGGATCATGTCGGGTGACGTACGCCCGGGTGACTTCGTCAGACTCGACGAAACCGCGGCCGAACTCGGGGTCAGCGTCACCCCCGTTCGTGAGGCCCTGCTCACCCTTCGCGGCGAGGGCCTGGTCGAACTCGTTCCGCACCGGGGCTATGTCGTCGCACCGCTGACCCGTTCCGACATCGACGACGTGTTCTGGCTGCAGGGGAGAATCGCCGAGAAGCTCGCCGCGCGCGCTGCCGAAACCATCGGAGGCGACACGATCGCCGACCTCGACGCCATCAACGTCAAGTTCACCGACGCGGTGCAGACCGGTGACGGTGCACGCATCGAGGCCCTCGAGTTCGCCTTCCACCGGACGCTCAACCGCGCCGCCTCCGCACGAAAACTCGCGTGGTTCCTGCACAACGCGACGCGATACACGCCCGCGCACTTCTATTCGTCCGACAGGGAATGGGGCGTCGAGGCCGTCGCCGCGCACCACCGGATTCTCGATGCTCTCCGCGCGCACGACCCCGATACGGCAGGAACCGAGACCCGCGAACATTTCACCGACGGAGCACGCCGCCTCGTCCGGCATCTGGACGAGATCGGCATCTGGTCCTGATCTCATCTCGCACCGACCTGCTCGGACACCCGGCCGGGAGCGCCTCCGAGCGGTAGCATCTCGACGCAGGAGGCGGGTGCACCCGCGGAACGAGCCATGACCGAGTCCTGAACGGACCGAGTTCGACGGTGGGGTAGCGGATGCGAAGCAACCACGACCATGCAGTCCTCGTGGAGGATGTCCACAAGTCGTTCGGGGATGTTCACGCACTCGCCGGCGTCGATTTCTCAGCTCCGGAAGGCTCCGTTCTCGCGGTACTCGGCCCGAACGGGGCAGGCAAGACCACAGTGGTCAAAATCCTGTCCACGCTCATCCACGCCTCGAGCGGGCGTGCCGTCGTCGCAGGTCACGATGTCGAGACCAACCCCGCCGCGGTCCGGCGCTCGATCATGATGACCGGTCAGTTCGCTGCCCTGGACGACACTCTCACCGGGCGGGAGAACCTCGTCCTGTTCGGACGGTTGATGGGGCTGGACAAGACCTCGGCAAAACTCCGTGCCGACGAACTGCTCCGTGAGTTCGACCTCGTCGAGGCGGGACGCCGACCGGTCAAAGGCTATTCGGGTGGTATGCGCCGCCGGGTCGACATCGCGTGCGGACTCGTGGTCCGGCCCGAGGTCGTGTTCCTGGACGAACCCACCACCGGACTCGATCCGCGATCGCGTCAAGGCGTGTGGTCGCTGGTCGAATCCCTGAAGAAACAGGGCATCACGACCCTGTTGACCACCCAGTACCTCGAAGAAGCCGACGTCCTGAGCGACAACATCATCGTCATCGACCAGGGAACGGTCATCGCCCGGGGAACGTCGAACGAACTGAAGGCCTCGACCGGAGGCAGCTACTGCGAGATCGTCCCCGTCGACCCGGCGGCACTCCCCCGGATCGTGCAGGCCCTCGGGTCCCTCGTCCCCGATTCCATACGTGCCGAACTCGCAGCACCCAGCGACGTCGACCGCGTGTCCATCCCTGCTCCCGACGGAGCCGCAACCCTCACCGAGGCTCTCAAACTGATCTCACCGCTCGACATCGACCTGGCCGATATCGGATTGCGGCGGCCATCGCTGGACGACGTCTTCCTCCGGCTCACCGGGCACAGCGCCTCGACGACGTCCCCCGAACTCGATGCCGCGGCAGCCGGAGGAGGCGCGTGACGGCCCGCACGGAACATTTTCGGGCGGGTCGGATATCCGGCGACGCGCACGTGCGTGTTCCCGACGGGAGATCCGGCTCGCACCGCCGTATCCACCCGAACTCGCTCTCGCAGTGGTCGGCGCTGACCGGGCGCACCCTGCGGACGATGGCTCGGTACGGCGAACTGATCGTCGCCGTGATCGCGCCATTCGTCTTCGGCCTCGGCTTCTATCTGCCGCTGAAGTTCGTGATGCAGATGCAGGGCATCGACTACGCGCAGTTCCTGATGCCGATCATCGTTCTTCAATCGATGGCGTTCACCGCCATCTCCGCGGCCCAGATGGCAGCGCAGGAAGCCACGACGGGCCTGACCACCCGGCTGAAGACGATGCCGGTGGGCGCGACCGTGCCGCTGATCTCGCGTATGACGGCGGGGATGACGAGGTCGGTGATATCGCTGTTCGCCGCGATCGGATTCGGCTACGTGATCGGCTTCCGGTTCACCGCCGGACTCGGACAAGCGGTTCTCTTCGGAGTGACGGCACTGGCGATCAGCCTCGTGTTGTGCTTGGGCGCCGACGCAATCGGCAGCCTCTCCAAGAGCCCCGAAGCAACGTCGCAGGCTCTGACACTTCCACAGCTGATCCTCGGGATGCTGTCGTGCGGTTTCGTGCCCGAGGAGGGTTTCCCCGAGTGGATCCGTCCGTTCGTGCGCAACCAGCCGATCTCCCAATTCTCGTTCGCGATGCGCGACATGGCCGACGGTGGGGTCACCTGGGAGGTGTTCTTCCCGAGCCTGCTGTGGCTGATCGGGCTGACTGTGGTGTGTGTCCCTCTCGCCGTGTGGGCGAACACGAGGCGGAAGTGACGCGATGAGCCGAGATACTGCGATGAGCCGAGACGCTGCGATGAGCACAGAGACCGGATCGTTCGGCTATCCGCCACCGCACACCGTGGTCGACGAACGTTCCGTTGCCGCGTTGTGGGAGCACAGCCGCCTCCAATGCGGCAGGCTCCTTCTCCGTTGGGCACGCGATCCGGCAACGATGATCCAGGCGTTGATCTACCCCGCGTTGACGCTCGTGATGTTCCGGATCGTGCTCGGCGACAGCATCACGGCTGCGACCGGGCAGCCGTCGATCTTCGGAACGGTCCCGATGATCGTGTTGGTCGGTGCCATGTTCGGTTCCGTCGTCAGCGCGGTCGGGTTGCGCGCCGAACGCGAGTCCGGGCTGTTGAGCCGCTTCTACACGCTGCCGATCCACCGATCGGCGGGGCTGGTGGGGCGCCTGATGGCCGAGGCCGTTCGAGTCCTCGTCACCTCGATTGTGATCTTCGCCGCAGGCGTCGTCATGGGATTCCGGTTCACACAAGGCATCCCGGCCACGTTGTTGATGTTGGTGGTACCCATCGTGTTCGGGATGGGATTCGCCATGATGGTGACCGTTCTGGCCACACTGTCGTCGAAGATCCCGCTCGTCGAGATGGTGTCGATCGCGTGCACCCTCCTGATGTTCTTCAATTCGGGATTCGTGCCGGTCATGGCCTATCCGGCGTGGCTGCAGCCGATCGTCGCGAACCAGCCGATGTCGTGCGCGATCGACACGATGCGGGCGCTCGCGGTGGGCGGGCCGCTGGCCGAACCGATGATCAAGACAGTGGCGTGGTCGCTCGGAATGTTCCTCGTATTCCTGGTTCCGGCCATCCGCGGGTATCGGCGTGCGGCCCAGCAGGGATGACCTTGCACTTCCCGGACGAACACAGGACCCGCTGATAACCTCACATGCGTCGAACCAGGTACGGACGCCACAACCTGGCGTGTCCGCCCGAGGAGTATCCATGAAATTTACGCGCAGGATTGCTGTGGCCACCGCCGCCGCCTCCCTTGCCGTCTCGGCGTCGTTGGTCACCGCACCGGCGATGGCGTCTGCCCAGCCCACCGACCTGCCTCCGAGCACCGGCACGACAAGTGCCGCCGCGACGAGCAGCAGCCGTCTCGTCGACCTGCTCTCGACGATGGGCCCCAGCCCCGAAGGCTCGAACGATCTCGGTTGTGTCCCGTCCCCCGAGCACCCGAGACCGGTGGTCCTCGTGCACGGCACCGGGTCGGGAATGATGCAGACGTGGCCCATCGTCGCACCACAGCTTGCCGATCTCGGCTACTGCGTCTACGCACTGAACTACGGCGGCGCGAAGGCCTTGTTCGATCCTGAGACGACGATCTGGGGTGTCACCGACATCGAGGAGTCGGGAATGGAGGTACGCGATTTCGTCGAGGCCGTCCTCGAACACACCGGCACCGACAAGGTCGACCTGGTGGGTCATTCACAGGGCGGAATGCTCGCACGTCAATACCTCAAGTTCGAGGGTGGTGCGAATCCCGCGGACCCGGCGCTCAACAAGGTCGAAAATCTCGTCATGCTCGGAGCGACCAACCACGGCACGTCCTTCAACGGACTCCAGCAGCTGTACGGGGCGCTCGCGATCCTCGGGCTGACGAATGGGAGGGACATCGTCGCCCAGTTGCTGTTCGCCGGCACCAATCTCGGTGTCGCCGGCCAGCAGCAGCTCATCGGTTCACGCACGCTCACAACGCTCAACAGCGGTTCCGAGACGATGCCGGGAATCACCTACACCTCGATCGCGACGCGGCACGATGAGATCGTGACACCGCCGGAGGGCTCGTTCCTCGAACCCGGAGTCGACGCGGAGGTCCACAACAAATGGGTCCAGGACGTCTGCCCGACCTCCCCCGCGAATCATTCGACGATGCTGATGCTGCCCGAATCGCTGTATCTGGTGAAGTCCGCCCTCGACCCCGCCTACGCCGCCGCTCACGAAGCGCCCTGTGCTGCACCGGAAGCCGACGCGACCGAATAGACACCCCCGACGACCGACAAAGCCCCTCCTACTTGCAGGAGGGGCTTTGTTCGTCAGATCCCGGGACGGGTACGACCGGCCAGGGTCACAGGCCGAGCGCGCGCTGGAGCACCGGCCAGGAATCCTTCAGATCGTCTTGCCAGTAGCCCCACGAGTGGCTGCCCGAGTCCCGGAAGTTGTAGGTGGCGGGGATGTCCAGCTCGTTCAGGCGGTTCTTCAGGTTGTGCGTGCAGTAGTTGGTGGCCGCCTCGATCACGCCACCCACGACGACCTGGTTCGCAAGCACGTCCACCTGGCCGTCGATCTCCGGACCGTCGAGTGTGTCGTACGGGCCGGGCAGACCGTTGCCGTTCGAGATGTAGAGCTCGAGGCCACGCAACTGCTCCGCGTTGAGGTACGGATCCTTCTCCCTCCACATCGGATCGTCGAGCTCACCCCACATGTTGCGGGTGTCGCCGCCGCCCCAGGTTTCAGTGGTGACCTTGACGAACTGCTGACCGATCGGATCCGAGGTCTGTGCGCAGCCGCTGTACGCCGCCACACCCTGGTAGAGGTCGCCTCCTTCGATGGCCAGCTGAAGAACCGATGTGCCGGACGACGACAGACCGGCGATCGCGTTGACGCCGTTCGCTCCGAGCGCGGCGTCGATCAGCGGCGGAATCTCCTTGGTGAGGAAGGTCTCCCACTTGTTCACGCCGAGGACGGGGTCCTCGTTCTTCCAGTCGGTGTAATAGCTCCACTTGCCACCGACCGGCGAGACCACGTTGACGTTCTTGTCCTTGAAGAAGTCGATGGCATCCGTGCGGAACCGCCATGTCGCACTGTCCTCGCCGCCACCCGCACCGTTGAGCAGGTACAGGGTCGGGCGGGGCTCACTGGTATCGGCGGGGCGCCACACGTCCAGCAGGATTTCCTTGTTCATCGACGCCGAATGGACGTAGACGAGGAGTTGCTGATCGCCGTACTGCTCGATACGCGTGATGTAGGAGCCGTTCTCGGACTCCACCGCCTCGATCGGCTGCTCGGTGTCCCATACCGGGTCGGCCGCGGCCGTGGCACCACCGAAGAACAACGGCAGTGCTACGACAGCTGCCGAGATCGCGGCGAGCCTCGTCCTTCGAGTGCATGTCCGCGACTCGACAACCTTCATTCGCTTGAACCTCCTCAGGCCCGCTTCCGAGCATGATTTCCAGACCTCGGTGCGTCCGAGGCGCACCGTCCGGCGCAGCACTACGTATATCTACAGCTCAGCCGTGCACGTTACCGTGGACCGCGCATCCGCGATCCGACAGTCCTGTGCGAGCACACCCTACCCGGAGATCACCGCGGATCAAGATCGACATGATCATCGCCCAGAGCAGGCACGATGACGTCGAGCGCGGATGGTTCCATCATCTCTCCGTGCCCTCCCGGGACGAACCGGGTACGGATACGTCCCGCAACGAACGGCGTCCACAGGTCCGCGGCGTCCGCCTCGGTCGGATGCTCCTCCATTGCACTGAAGAACTCCACGTCACCGGCGAACACTCCGGGTTCGTGACGGTTGATCAGATCCGGTGATGTCATCGCTGCGGCGAAGATGCGCTGCACCCTCTCGATGTCGAGGTCGATCAGTTCCGCGGGCACCGCACGCACGAGCGCTGCGGCCGCCTCGAAGGGAAGCTGCCCGTCGAGGGTCTCGGGTTCCACCTCTATGCCGAGGACGCGCAGATTCTCCGAGATCTCCGACTCGAACCGGCCTGTGTCGATCCGCGGGATGCTGTCGATCAGCACAAGGCTCTCCACACGCCGACCACGGGCCTGAAGTTCCACTGCCACCGCATGCGCGAGCACGCCACCCAAGGACCAACCGAGCAATCGGTACGGTTCCTGCGGCACCGTGGCGACGATCTCGTCGGTGTACCTGCGCGCGAGATCGTCCAGCGATGCTCCGGCGAAATCGGGTTCGGTCAGTGCCGGCGTCTGCACGCCGTACACAGCGCCCGGCACCTCCAGGCGCGCCGCGAGCTGCGCGTAGGGCCAGGCGAGTCCGATCATCGGGTGCAGGCAGAACACTGCGTTCGCGGGATCCCCTGCACGCAGCGGCAGGATGACTTCGAGGGCTGCATCCGATTCCGCGCCGCCTGCACCCCCGACGCCGTCACCACCGTCAGCGAGTCGGGCCGCGAGGTCTTCCACCATCGGTGACTCGAGGAGCCATGGCACACGTACCGTCACACCGAGCTCGTCCCGCAGTCTCGCAACCACCTGCGTCGCGACGAGGGAATTGCCACCGAGATCGAAGAAGTCGTCGCCGAGTCCGACCCGGTCGAGGTCGAGCGCCTCGGCATATATGCGCGCGACCAGTACTTCGATTTCGGAGCGAGGAGCACGGTATGTCCGCATCGACATTTCGGGTTCGGGCAGGGCCGCACGGTCCAGCTTGCCAACCGGAGTCAATGGCACGGTGTCGAGGACGACGATCTCGTCGGGAACCATGTGTCTCGGCAGTGAGCGTGCGGTCGCACGGAGGAGTTCGGACGTGTCGACGAACGAGCCTGTCGCTGCGGTCACGTACGAGACCAGGCGCACGACGCCGTTCTCGGATGTCCGGGCGATCGTGACGGAGAAGCCGACAGCGCTGTCGTGCCGGAGTACTGCGTCGATCTCGCCGAGTTCGATGCGGAATCCGCGGATCTTGACCTGGAAGTCCGACCGACCCACGTAGGCGATGTCGCCGCTCTCGGTCCAGCGGACCACATCCCCGGTCCGATAGAGGCGCGTCCCCGATCCGAAAGGATCAGCGACGAAGCGCTCGGACGTCAGCCCCTCCCGCCGGTGATATCCACGCGCCAGCTGGATACCCGACAGATAGAGCTCCCCGGCGACACCGACCGGAACAGGCCGCAACCGAGCGTCGAGCACGACGGCACCCACCCCGCGGATCGGTCCGCCGATCGTCACGTCGTCGCCGGGAGTCAGCGGTGCGCTGATGTTGGTCATGATCGTGGTTTCCGTGGGGCCGTAACCGTTGTGGAACGCACGGCCCGAAGCCCAGCGCGACACCAGTTCCGGAGAGACGGCCTCACCGCCCGCGACCAGAACGCGCAGTTCGTCGAGCCCTTCCGGGTCGAGGGAAGCGATTGCTGCGGGTGTGATGAAGGCGTGCGTCACGCGTTCGGTCCGGATGAAATCCGCGAGGTCGCGCCCGCCGTAGATGCTCGGCGGTGCAATCACGAGCGTCGCGCCAGGTGCGAATGCCAGCAATAGTTCGAGTACCGACGCGTCGAAGCTCGGTGATGCGAAATGCAGCGCACGGGCGTCGGCGCCCAATGCGTATCGATCACATTGCTCGGCCGCAAAATTGGCCAGCCCGGAATGGGTGACCACGACGCCCTTCGGAAGCCCCGTCGATCCGGACGTGTAGATGACGTAGGCCGTGTTGTCGACTCGCACGGGCCGTACCCGCTCGCTCGGCGATACCGGGTGATCCGGCTGCGCCGACATTTCCGAGATGGTGGTGTCGGCTGTCAGATCGATCCATTCGATGCTGCCGGGCAATCCGTCGCGATGCCGAGCCACGGTCAAGCCGAGGACTGCTCCCGAATCGGAGACCATGTGCGAGATACGGCCGGTCGGGTAGCTCGGGTCGACGGGAACGTAGGCGGCGCCGGTCTTCGCCACTGCCCACACCGCTGCAACCGACTCAATGGATCGAGTAATACCCACGGCTACAACATCTTCCGCTCCGATCGCGCGGGCGATGAGCAACCGCGCCAACCGCGACGAGAACCCGTCGAGCTCGGCGTATGTCCATTCGCGTCCGTCGTGGACGAGCGCAACGCCGTCGGGGTTGCCCGCGGCTGCTGCCGACAGCAGCTCCCCCAACGGCACTGCCGGAACAGCAGGTCCGCCGTGACGGTGGGTGAGGTCCTCGAGTTCGTCGACTTCGAGATACGGCAGTGCGTCCACCGGCGTCGCGGGGTCGGCGAGGATGGCGTCGATGATCCGCAGATATCGGGTGGCGAGCGTCGTGACGGTGTCCGCATCGAGAATGTCACTGCGGTACTTGAATCCGAGTGTCACGGTGTCCTCTGCAGTGACGGCGACGGACAGCGGATAGTGGGTGGCGTCGCGAGTGTTGACGCCGGCGACGATCAGCCCGTCGATCGATCCGGCCTCCGCGATCCCGCTCCGGTCCACCGGATACGACTCGTACACGAGCAGGGTGTCGAACAGAGCTCCGAGACCCGTCCGCTGCTGGATCTCGGCCAGGCCCACATGGTGGTGGTCCAGGAGCGAGGCCTGGTCGACCTGGATGCGCTGGAGCAGCTCCTCGGTCGTCGCCGAGTCGCCGAGTCGTACGCGGACCGGCAACGTGTTGATGAACAGTCCGACCATCGATTCGACGCCCTGAAGGTCTGCGGGCCGACCCGACACGGTGGTACCGAACACCACGTCGTCGCGACCGGTCGTGCGCGCGAGGAGCGCTGCCCACGCACCCTGCAGCACGGTGTTGACCGTGACGCCGAGCCTCGCTGCGACCTCTCCCAGAATGTCGGTGCGGTCGCGTCCGAGATCGATTCGGTGTTCCGCCGAAGTTGCTCCCGCACCATCGGTATCGGCGCCGACCAGAAGGGTCGGCTCATCGACCCCGTCCAGCGCCTGCACCCATGCGTCGACCGAGTCCTCGTGGTTGCGGCGACCCAGCCACTCGAGATAGCTGCGATAGGACGGCACTCGTCCGAGCACGGCGGCGTCGCCCGACGTCGCATACAACACCAGCAGATCCTTCATCAGCAACGGCATCGACCAGCCGTCGAGCAGGATGTGGTGACTCGTGACCGCGAGCGTCCAGGATTCGGTTCCGGTCCGCACCAGCGTGAATCGGATCAGCGGCGGCGCGGCCAGGTCGAAGGCAACGTCCTGGTCGGCGCGCAGTACAGCGTCGAGTTCGGCCGTATCGGCCGCGGTGTTGCACTTCCCGGTACCACCCTCGACGGTCAGGTCGAGTTCTCGCCACGGCAGCACGACATCGTCGACGACCACCTGCACCGGTTCACCGGATTCACCCGCGACGAAGGCGGTGCGCAGGTTGGGATGCCGGTCGAGGAGTGACGTTGCCGCGCCACGGAGACGCTCGGGATCGACGAGTCCGGCAAGATGGATCAGCACCTGGGTGCTGTAGACATCGGACTGCCCTTCGGCGAGCAGCGCGTGATACAGCAATCCGGACTGCAACGGTGCGAGCGGCCAGACGTCGGCCGCGTTCGGGTACTCGGCTTCCCAGCCATCGATATCGCGCTGGGTGACCTCGACCAAGGGAAGATCGGTCGGTGTACGCCCGCCCGCGTCGGGGCGCGCCGCGTGGACAGCGAGCCCCTCGAGCGCGCGGACCCACCACCGACCGAGTTCCTCTACCTCGTCGCGGTCGAGCAGACCGGCAGGGAATCCGAGGTTCGCGCCCAATTCGCCTCCGATGACCACCGCATTGATGTCCACCGAGGCGAGCGCGGGGGCGTCGCTGTCGTCGCGACCGGACAGGTCGCCGAGGTCTCCGGCGGGGAGCCAACCCAGTTCCGCGGCCTGGCCCTGTGACAGCTCACCGGCATCGAGGCGCCCGAGGTAGTTGAAGCTGACCTGACCGGCCGGGAGCTGCGCGAGCATCGGGGCGGTGTCGGTGTTGCAGTACCGGAGCAGTCCGTAGCCGAGCCCCTTGTCGGGGACGGTGCGCAGGTGTTCCTTGACGGTCTTGAGCGCGGAGCCCGCGGCCGGTCCGCCGTCGATCGCGTCGTCGAGGTCGATGCCGGACAGGTCGAGCCGCACGGGGAACATCGCGGTGAACCAGCCAACGGTGCGCGACAGGTCGGCCCCGGGGACCACGCCCTCTTCGCGTCCGTGACCTTCGAGTTGGATCAGCGCCGACAGTTCGTCCATGCCTCGGTCACGGCGCCAACCGGCCAATGCCAGTGCAAGACCCGTGAGCAACACGTCGTTGACGCCGCCGTGGTAGAGCTCGGGAAGTGTGGTGAGCAGCGTGTCGGTGACCTCCGCTGCGACACGGACCCGGACCTTCTGCACGGTCGAAGCACGATCGACCGCGGGGTCGAAAGGACGTGTGCCCAGGAGGGGGTCGGGTCCATCGAGGATCGACGTCCACATCGGCAACTCTGCCGTACGATCGCCGGCACTGCGAACGAGCGCATCGGCCCAGGTCCGGAACGACGTTCCGACCGGCTGCAGCGCTACGGCCTGTCCGTGGTCGATCTGCGCCCACGCAGTCACGAAGTCGGGTACCAGGATTCGCCACGACACACCGTCGACCACGAGGTGATGGGCCACCACGATCAGCCGTCCGGTGCGGCCGGCGCCGGGAGCGGGGTCGAGCCAGACGAACTGCAGGACGGTGCCGCGCGACGGATCGAGCCGTGCCTCTGCGGTGTCGAGTTCGCCTGCCGCGATACTGCGCCACCGGTCGTCGTCCGCGTCGGCGGGGACCTCCACGCGGGAGACGAGGGAGTCCACATCGACGGAACCGGTTGCAGTAGTCGACAGCAGCCACTCACCGGTGTCGTTGCGGCGCAAGGATGCCCGCAGAATATCGTGCCGGTCGACGACGGCGCGCAGGGTCGCAACCACCTGAGGACGCGAAATTCCTTCGGGCAGTTCGAGCGCGATGGTCTGGGTGTAGCGGTCGAAGCTGCCGCCGCGCTCGACCATGTATCGCACGATCGGGGTGAGCGGGATGTCGCCTACTCCGCCTCCGTCGAGTTCGACGAGCGACGGCGCGGTGCCGGTACCTGTTCGCGCGACCTCGGCGAGTCCGGCCACGGTGCGCTGCTCGAAGACCTCACGGGGTGTGAACACGATGCCGCGCGCCTTCGCCCGCGACACCAACTGGATCGAGACGATACTGTCGCCGCCGAGCGCGAAGAACGAGTCGTCGACACCGACCCTGCCGATTCCGAGTACGTCGCCGAAGACCTCGGCGATCGCCACCTCCGTCGGTGTCGCGGGTGCACGGAACTCCTTGCCCCCCGAGAACACCGGCGCAGGAAGCGCTTTCTTGTCGAGCTTGCCGTTCGGTGTGAGCGGCAGAGCATCGAGGATGACGATCGTGTCGGGAACCATGTATCCGGTCAGGAATCTCCCGACCTCGTCGAGCACCTCCGCCGGCACCACGGTGGCGCCTGCGCGTGGGACGACGTATCCGACGAGCTTGTCGCCGGTGTGCTCGTCGGTCCGCACCGTGGCGACGGCATGCGCGACCCCGTCGACGGATGTCAACGCGGCTTCGATCTCCCCGAGTTCGACGCGGAAGCCACGCAGCTGGACCTGCGAATCGCTGCGTCCGACGTACTCGAGTTGGCCGGACGCGGACCAGCGTGCAACGTCACCGGTGCGGTACATACGGGTTCCGGACGGGCCGAACGGGTCGGCGACGAATCGTCCGGAGGTCAGCGCACCGCGCCCGAGGTATCCGCGGGTGAGCTGCTCACCGCGAACATACATCTCACCGGGGACACCGGCAGGCACCGGCCGAAGCCTCGGGTCGAGGACATAGACGCCGAGTCCGGGGATCGCGCGTCCCACAAGGCTCGCCGCGGACCCGCTGTCATCTGCACCCAGTTCGAGATGGGAGACGTGCACCGTGGTCTCGGTGATGCCGTACATGTTGACCAGGCGGGGCGCATCGTCGGCGTGCCTGCGGTACCAGTCGGCGAGGCGACGCAGGTCGAGTGCCTCGCCTCCGAAAATGACGTACCGCAGCGCGAGCCGGGTCGAGTGCTTTTCTTCTGCAACATGGTCGGCTTCGGCGAGCTGGTAGAACGCCGACGGCGTCTGGTTGAGGACCGTGACCTGCTCCCGCACGAGGAGGGCATGGAAGTCCTCCGGCGAGCGGGACGTGAAATGGTCGACGACGACCAGCCTGCCGCCGTGGAGCAGTGGGCCCCACAGCTCCCACACCGAGAAGTCGAATGCGTACGAGTGGAACAGTGTCCATACGTCGTTGCCGTCGAATTCGAAGGCCGGTGCGGTGTTCTCGAACAGCTCGAGGACGGTACGGTGCGGAACCTGCACCCCTTTGGGACGTCCGGTGGATCCGGATGTGTAGATGACGTAGGCCAGGTTGTCGCTGCGCAGCGGTGCTGCGCGATCCTCGTCGGACAGGGGTGCGTCGCTGCGCGTCGACAGATCGATCAAGTCGACATCGATCACGGGGATGCCGGTGTTGGGCAGCGCATCGTGGTCACCGGAGACGAGCACGACGACCGGCGTCGCATCGGCGAGCATGAACTCGAGTCGGTCGGCCGGATACGTGAGGTCGATCGGCAGATATCCGCCGCCGGCCTGTTGCACCGCGAGCAACGCGACGACGAGGTCGGCGGTACGTGCCATCGCGACAGCGACCAGGGCGTCGGGTCCGACGCCGTGATCGACGAGTTCGCGTGCGAGCCGGTTCACGCGGGCAGCGAGTTCACCGTAGGTCAGTTCCCGGCCGCCGAACGTCACGGCGACCGCGGCGGGAGTGCGTGCCGCTTGATCGACGAAACGCTGGACGAGTGTGTGGTCGCTCGTACGGGTACCCGGCTCGTTCCAGGCTTCGAGCAACGTCGCGCGCTGTTCCGGGGAAAGCAGCGGCACATCGCCGATCACCGTGTCGGGGTCCGCGGCGACAGCACTGAGTATCCGGCCGAGTCGGTCACCGAATTCGCGCATCGTGGCCTCGTCGAACAGGTCCGTGGCGTAGTCGAGCGCCACCGCCATTCCGCCGGGCGCTCCGTCCGGACCGAAGGCTTCGACGACCGTGACCTGCAGATCGAACTTGGCGTCGGTGATCGGGAAGTCGACGGGTTCGACGGTCAGCCCCGGAAGGTCGAAACGGGACTGCCCCAGGTTCTGGAACGTGAGGGCAACCTGGAACAGCGGGTGCCGGGCCTGGGAGCGTTCGGGGTCGAGGGCCTCGACGAGTCGCTCGAAGGGCAGATCGGCGTGACCGAATGCGCCGAGGTCGGTCTCGCGGACCCTGGCCAGCAGATCTCCGAAGGCGTCGGACGGATTCACCGCGGTGCGCAGTACCAGTGTGTTGACGAACATTCCGATCACGTCGTCGAGCAGCTGTTCACCGCGTCCCGCGATGGGAGTGCCGACGACGATGTCGCTTGTGCCGGACAACCTGGCGAGCAATACCGCAAGCGCACTGTGCACGACCATGAACAGCGATGCGCCCCTGTCGCGGGCGAGCCGTTCGAGTGCGGCGTGAGTCGGTGCGTCGATCTCGAATGCAGTGTTCGCGCCTCGATGCGAGAGGACTGCGGGGCGGGGCCGATCCGCAGGCAGGTCGAGCTGGTCGGGGATGCCCTTCAGCGTCTCGCGCCAATAGGTGAGCTGCCGGGTGATCGGCGACTCGGGATCGGTCTCGGATCCGAGCACGTCACGCTGCCACAGCGTGTAGTCCGCGTACTGCACGGGCATCGGCGCCCAGTCGGGTTCGTGACCTTCCGCGCGGGCGGTGTAGGCGAGCATCACGTCCCGTGCGAGGGGACCCATCGAGAAACCGTCACCGCTGATGTGGTGCAGCACCACGACGAGCACATGCTCGTCGGCGGCGAGACGCAGCAGCGAGATCCGCAGGGGCACCTGTTCGGTGACGTCGAACCCGGACGTCACCGTGGATTCGACGTGTCGCGCCACATCCGCAGGCTCGACGTCGACCACCACGATGTCGGGCACGGCCGCCGCGGGGAGGATCACCTGCTGTGCGATACCGTCCGACTCGGGGTAGACGGTGCGAAGCGACTCGTGGCGTCGGATGAGGTCGGCGACCGCGGCGCGCAGAGCCTCGACGTCGAGCGTACCGCGCAACCGGATCGCGAGCGGCAGGTTGTTCGCGGACGAGTCAGGCTCGAACCGGTTGAGGAACCACATCCGTTGCTGTGCGAGCGACAGTGGGATCCGCTCGGGTCGGGTCTGCGCCGACAACGGTGCCACGGCCACGTCACGTGACGCGGATTCGACGTGCACGGCAAGTGATTCGACATCGGGATGCTCGAAGAGCGCGCGCACCGCGACACGAGTGCCGAGGGCAGCGCCGAGACGCGCCACGACCTGCGTTGCCACGAGCGAGTTACCGCCCAGCTCGAAGAAGTCGTCGTCCCGGCCTACCCGATCGACACCGAGCACATCGCCGAAGACTCGTGCGACGATCTCCTCGACGGGTGTCGTCGGAGCACGGAACTCCCGAGCCTCGAATGTCGGTGAGGGGAGCGCTTTCCGGTCCAGCTTGCCGCTCGTGTTGAGCGGGAACTCGTCGAGTACGACGACGGCCGACGGCACCATGTACGACGGCAAGGACGACCGCACGGCAGCGATCAGCGCCTGTCGGTCCACGGACCTCCCGACCACGTAGGCGACGAGTTGTTCACCGGTCGGAGTGGGCACGACGAGCGCGACGGTCTGTGTGATCCCGGGCTGGGCGAGAACCGCGGTTTCGATCTCGCCCAGCTCGATGCGTTGTCCGCGGAACTTGACCTGGAAGTCGGTGCGACCGAGGTAATCGAGTACGACGGCGCCGTCTGCGGTGCGTATCCATCGAACGAGGTCGCCGGTGCGGTACATCCGGTCGCCGGCCCGCCCGAGCGGACTCGCGACGAACCGGTCGGAGGTCAGGTCGGGCCGGCGGACGTACCCGCGTGCGAGCTGGACTCCCCCGAGGTAGAGCTCACCCGGTGTGCCGACGGGAACCGGCTGCAGGCGCGCGTCGAGGACGTACACCTGAACGTTCCATTCAGGGAGACCGATGGGCACGACCCCGGTGGTGTCGGCCGGTTGGTAGGTGACCGAGACCGCGGCTTCGGTGGGTCCGTACAGGTTGTGCACAGCGGCGTTCGCGCCTATGCGGCGGAAGGCGGCGACGGTCTCCGAGGGAAGTGCCTCACCGATGACGAACACGTGACGTAGGCTCGAGCAGCTCCCGACCGGAGCATGCGCGGCGAACACTGTGAGCATCGACGGTACGAAGTCCGTGAGTGTCACCCCGTGACGATCGATCATGTCGGCGACGTAAGCCGGATCGCGGTGTCCGTCGTGGTCGGCCACGATCAGGCAGGCACCGCTGCGCAGCGGCAGGAACCATCCCCACAGCGACACGTCGAACGTGGTGGCCGTCTTCTGGAGGTACACATCGTCCGCACCGATCGCGTATTCGTGCACCATCCATGCGACCTGGTTGACGATCGCCTCGTGCGACACGGCGACGCCCTTGGGTCGCCCCGTCGAACCGGACGTGAAGATCACGTAGGCGGGTGTTCCCGGCCGGATGGGTCCCTTCAGCTCGTCATACCGCACTGGCTGTGTCGCATGGTTGTTCAGGTCGAGTGTGTCGATCTCGACCGCGTTCGCGTGGGACGGCAGGTCTGAAGCGTCGGCGACGGTGGTGAGCACACACACCGGCTGCGCGGTGTCCAGGATGTGCCCGATCCGCTCCGCCGGGTGGTCCGGGTCGAGTGGAACGTAGGCTCCGCCCGCGGTGATCACCGCATAGATCGCCACCACGAGATCGACGGATCGACGGATACCGATCGCGACGAGCGACTCCGGGCCGACACCCGTGTCGAGCAGGTACCGCGCGAGCCGGTTGACCCGTGCGTCGAACTGCGCGTAGGTCAGCGACTCGTCGCCGAAGACGACGGCGGGCGAGTCCGGGGTGCGGAGAACCTGGGCGCGGTATTCGGACAGGAGCGTTCCGCTGTCCACCGCGTGCTCGGTGGCGTTGACCGTGTGGACGAGTTCGAGACGTGTCTCGGGCGCCAGCAGGTCGACATCCCCGACGACGGTATCGAGATCGGAGACCAACGCGTCGAGGGTCGCGACGAACCCGTCTGCGAGGCCGTGCACTGTGGCTTCGTCGAAGAGATCTGTGGCGTAGGTGAATTGCGCGGACATTCCGGCCGGCTTCCCGGCATCGAGTCGCGGGGTCACGGTCAGCTGGAGGTCGAACTTGGCGACGGCACCGCCGAGGTCGACTGCCTCGATGTCGAGTTCGGGCAGCGACAGGTCGGGTCGATCCATGTTCTGGAAGAACAACGCGACCTGGAACAGAGGGTGGTGGCCGGTCGAGCGCACGGGATCGAGGACCTCGACCAGCCGCTCGAACGGCAGTTCTGCGTGCGCGAACGCATCGATGTCGCCGGTGCGGACACGGTCGAGCAGCGCGGCGAACGTGTCGCCCGGTGCGATGGGTGTGCGCAGCACGAGGGTATTGACGAACATGCCGATGAGGTCGTCGAGGGCTCGTTCGCCGCGCCCGGCAACGGGGGTGCCGATGGCGATATCGGTAGTGGAGGACAGCCTGGCGAGCAGCGCGGCGAGCGCGGCGTGCACCACCATGAACGGTGAACAGCCCGTCGCCTGCCCGACCTCCGCGACAGCGGCGTGCAATGGGGGGTCGATCTCGAACAACACGGTTCCCCCGTGCCCGGAGGGCTCGGCAGGCCGGGGCCGGTCCGTCGGCAGATCGAGTCGGTCGGGCAGTCCGTCGAGCGTTTCCGTCCAGAATTCGATCTCTCGCGCCGCGACCGAACCGGGGTCCGACTCGTGGCCGAGGACTTCTCGTTGCCACAGCGTGTAGTCGGCGTACTGCACCTCGAGCGGAGACCATCCGGGAGCGGCGCCTGCCGCACGAGCGAAGTAGGCGACTGCGAGGTCGCGGACGAACGGCCCCGTGGATGCACCGTCGGCCGCGATGTGGTGCACGACGAGCACGAGGACGTGCTCGTCTTCGGTCACCTGCAGCAGTTCGACGCGCAGCGGCACTTCTTCGGTGACGTCGAATCCGGTGGTGACTGCGCGGGTCACACGGCCGGGTACCTCAGTGGGATCCACGATGTCGGGTTCGACGGGCGGCAGGGCCTGGGACGCCTCGAGGATCACCTGACAGCCGACACCGTCGCGGTCCGGATAGACGGTGCGCAACGATTCGTGCCGCTCGATCACGTCGTGGACGGCCGCCCGAAGTGCCGCGATGTCGAGTCTGCCCCGCAGCCGCAGTGCCACGGGGATGTTGTCGGCGGCGGAGGCCGTGTCGAAGCGATTGAGGAACCAGATTCGCTGTTGAGCAGGCGACAGCGGAATCGGATCCGGTCGTGGTCCGGCCGCAAGGGACATCCGTGCGGTGCCGCCGGTCTGTGCGTCGACCAGAGCGGCAAGCTCCACTACGGTCGATCCTTCGAAGACCAGGCGGGCGGGCACGCGCGTGTCGAGGTGTTCTCCGAGTCGGGCAGCGACCCGGGTCGCGACGAGGGAGTTTCCGCCGAGGTCGAAGAAATCGTCACCCCGACCGACCCGCTCGACACCGAGCACATCCGCGAACACCGCCGCCACCGCGATCTCCGTCGCCGACTCCGGTGCCCGGAACTCGGTGACCACCGGCCCCGGATCGGGAAGCGCCGAGCGGTCGAGCTTTCCGGTGGGCGACAGGGGAATGGTCTCGAGTTCGAGGATGACAGACGGAATCATATGCGAGGGAAGATGTTTCGACGCCTCGAGGGAAATCGCGTCGATATCGAGGTCGGTATCTGCAGCCCCGTGCACATACGACACCAACTGCGTCTCACCGGCCACAGTCGAACGCCCCACCGTCACCGCAAAATCCACACCCACACACGACGACAACACCGCATCGATCTCACCCAACTCGATACGAAAACCACGCACCTTCACCTGAAAATCGTTGCGCCCCACATACACGATCCCCGACCGAGCATCACGCGGCCCCCGCACCACATCCCCGGTCCGATACATCCGCACACCACCCGGCGCCGCCACGAACCGCGACGCCGTCAACCCCGCACGACCGTGATACCCCCGAGCCACCCCAGGACCCGACAGATACAACTCACCCGCTACACCCACCGGAACCACATGCAACCGCGAATCCAACACATACCCAACAGAATTACGAATCGGAGCACCGATCGTCACCTGCTCACCCGGCACCAACGGATCCGACATCGTAATCACGATCGTCGTCTCCGTCGGCCCGTACACATTGAAAAACCGACGACCAGGCGCCCACCGCGCCACCAGATCCGGCGGACACGCCTCCCCACCCACCGCCACACACCCGAGCACATCCAACCCCGACGGATCCACCGACGCCAACGCAGCCGGCGTCACAAACGCATGAGTAACCCCATGACGCACAACAAGATCCGCAAACTCCACACCGCCGTACACCGACGTCGGCGCCACCACCATCGTCGACGACGCCCCCACCGCCAACAACAACTCCATCATCGACGCATCGAAACTCGGCGACGCGAAATGCAACGTCCGCGACGCCGCACTCAACCCGTACCGCTCCACCTGCTCAGCACAGAAATTCGCCAACCCAGAATGCGACACCACGACGCCCTTGGGCCGACCCGTCGACCCCGACGTATAGATCACATACGCCGCATGCTCGACCCGCAACGTCCGAACCCGCTCATCGAACGACACCGGTCCTGCAGGTAGCTCCGAGAGCTCCGCCACCGTTGCCGGATCGTCGAGTGCGATCCACTGCGCCGTGGCCGGCAACGTCGGTGCTGTCGCGGCGAGAGTCAATCCGAGGGAAGCGCCGGAGTCCACGGTCATGTGCTCGACCCGGTCGGCAGGGTAGTTCGGGTCGACGGGGACGAATGCGGCACCCGTCTTCGCGACGGCCCAGGTCGCAAGCACCGACTCGAGTGAGCGAACGAACGCGAGCGCAACCACGTCCTCCGGGCCGACTCCCCTACCGATCAACAGCCGGGCGAGTTTCGACGATGCTTCGTCGATCTCCGCGTAGGTCAGCGAGCGATCCTCATGTACGACCGCGGTGGCCGATGGGTCGCGTTCCACCGCCGCAGCCAAGAGCTGCGGGAGCAGCAACGCGCGGGGTTCGCGACGCCGCGCCGGGCGCTGACGGGCGCGCGGGCGTCCGGCAGCCGACGGACGTTCACCACGGGGATCATCGAGATTCATCCGTGCATTGTCCCCTTGACCCGTGCCGTGCTCACGCCAGGCGTCACTCACCACTGTTTTCCTCGCACCTACGTCCGCGTCTGGTCCGGCGGGCTACCGGACGTTATCCAGCCCCATTAGACCATCGGGTTCCGGTTCTTCACGTTACGGGCGAGTCGGACACAGCGAGATGGGGTGATCCGTGATAAGGACCACCCCATCTCGCGGGTTTTCAGTTGTTACCGGTCAGGCGCGCCCCGCCAGCCAACGGCCGAGGACCGAGCCGACATGGGCCGCGGCATCGCGCGACAGCATCCGCCAGTGGGTCTCCTGGACCACCTCGGCGGCGACCACTCCACTCACATGGCGGTGCCAGGCGTCGGCAGTGGACGCGCTGCGGTCCTCACCCGCGACGAAGATCAGCAGATCACCGTCGAAGCGTCCCGGCCGGTGCGAGGCCAGCAGGCGGTACGAGTGACGCACCCCGTCGAACATGCGCTCGATACGATCGGGGGGAAGATCGCCCAGCGGCGCGGGCAGAGACTCGGTCAGATCGATCGCAGCCTCTGGTGTGAGTGCCGTGATCGGTGTTTCCGGAACGTCGGCACCGCTGCCGAACATGTCGGCGAGTGTCGGCACAGCACTCGTACCCGCATCGCTGTCGATGTCGGCGTCGGCCGGGTACGTGTCCAGCATTGCCAGGGTCGAGACCTGTTCGCCCTGACGCTGCAACGCGACCGCGACCGAATGGGCCAGCACACCGCCCATCGACCAGCCCACCAGGTGATACGGGCCGCGCGGTGCGATCTCGCGGATCGTCCGGACGTACATGTCGGCCCAGGCTTCGATATCGGCGGGCAGGTCGGTGCCTTCCTGCAGGGCAGGCGACTGCAGCCCGTAGACGGGGCGATTGTCGCCCAGATGGCGAGCAAGACCTGCGAAGCTCCAGGAAAGGCCGGTCACCGGGTGCAAACAGAACACCGGTGCACCTGTGCCTCCGGTCTTCAACGGAAGTACGGCGTCGAAAGGACCCGTGGCGTCGGCGCGGCCGTCGAGTACTTCGGCGTCGATTCGGACAGCCAGTTCCGCCACGGTCGACTGCAGGAACAGCCACTGCAACGGCACCTCGGTGAACAGGTAGTCCCGCAGGCGGGCGGCCACCTTCACCGCGCTGAGCGACGTGCCCCCGATCTCGAAGAAGTCGTCGTCGAGGCCCACTTTCCCCGACACATCGAGCACGTCTGCGAAGGCAGCCGCGACGACGTTCTCGGTCGAGGTGCGCGGTGCTCGGTACGGTCGGGGCGTCACCTCAGGTTCCGGCAGAGCCTTTCTGTCGACCTTGCCATTGATATTCAGCGGCACCGCGTCGAGGGTCACGAAGCCCTGCGGAATCATGTAGGAGGGCAGCATCCGAGCGAGTTCCGAACGCATCGCAGGAACATCGAGATGGTCACCGGCAGGGACCACGAACGCGACGATACGGTCCCCCGACTGCACCGAGGCCACTGCCTCACGTACCTGGGGCAACGTGCGCAACGCAACCTCGATCTCACCGAGTTCGATGCGGAATCCGCGGACCTTGACCTGTGAATCCGCGCGATCGAGGTATTCGAGAGTGCCGGACCCGGTGTCGTGGTCCGGTCGCCACCGCACGATGTCGCCCGTTCGGTACAGCCGGGCCCCCGGGTCGCCGAACGGGTTCGCGACGAAACGCTCTGTCGTCAGGCCGGGTCGCCCCAGATAGCCGCGCGCAAGCTGAGTACCGGCGAGGTACAGCTCACCCGGCACGCCCGGCGGCACCGGGTGGAGCCGTTCGTCGAGGACGAACACCTGTGTGTTCGACACCGGGTCGCCGATCGGTACGGAGCCGGATAAAGTGTCGACGACCTCGTGAGCGGTCACCGACACGGCGGCTTCCGTCGGGCCGTAGAGGTTGACCAATCCGGTGTCGGAGTGCGCCAGCGTCCGTTCGGCAGTGTCGACGGGCAGCGCCTCGCCGATCGCCAGGACTTGACGCAGCGTGTCGGGCAGTTCGCCGCCTGCGTCGTCGAGCAGTGCATCGAGCATCGACGGAACGACGTGCAGGGTGGTGACGTGTTCGCGTCGGATCAGGTCGTTGAGATACGCCGGGTCGCGGTGTCCGTCGGGTGCCGCGATCACGAGCCTCGCGCCCGCGGTCAGCGCGGACCAGAATTCCCACACCGACAGGTCGAATGTCGCCGCGGTCTTGAGGAGCACCGCATCGGACGCGGTGAGTGCGAAGTGTTCACGCTTCCAGACGAGCTGATTGACGATCGCACCGTGCGACACCATGACGCCCTTGGGGCGGCCTGTCGAGCCGGAGGTGAAGATGACGTATGCGGCGTTGTCGGAGCGCAGGGGTGCGAGTCGCTCGGAGTTGCGGATCTGTCTGCCGTCGTAGGTGTCGAGATCGAGGGAATCCAGCTCGAGAACGAAGGCGTCGTCAGGTAGATCGATCCGGTCCTGCGAGGTGGTGAGCACACCGGCGGGGGACGCCGTGTCGAGGATGTATCCGATTCTTTCGGCCGGGTGCTCGGGGTCGAGCGGCAGGTAGGCGCCACCCGCCTCGGCTACCGCGTACATCGCGACGACCAGATCCGTCGAGCGGCGCATGGCGAGTGCCACGACCGTCTCAGGGCCCACACCGCGTTCGATGAGGAGCCGAGCCAACCGGTTCACACGCGTCGCGAAGTCCCGGTAGGTGATGGTGTCGGCCCCGTCCACCAGCGCCACGGCGTCCGGTGTCGCGCGTACCTGATCATCGAACAGGTCGGCCAGGGTCCGGCCGGGTCCGGCGGCGCGCTGCTCGGCTTCCCACGCATGCAGCATGGCTTCGAGTTCCCGCGGATCATGCAGGTCGACATCGCCGACAGGGACCGATGCATCGCCGACCACTTCATCGAGGATGCGCACGTACCGGGCGAGCATCCGTTCCACCGACGGCCGGTCGAACAGTTCTGTGGCGAAGCCGAACTCGATGCCGAATCCGTCCCGTCCACCACCGGCGCCGTGGTCGACGATCGTGATGTGGAGGTCGAACCGCACCGACGTCGAGGCGGCGTCGAGCGGCTCGACCTTCAGCCCGGGCAGGTCCAGGGAGTCGACGGTGAAGTTCTGGTACGAGAATCCGATCTGGAACACGGGATGTTGTGCGGGTGACCGTACCGGGTCGAGAACCTCGACGAGCCGCTCGAAGGGGACATCGGCGTTGTCGAACGCTGCGAGGTCCACCTTTCGTACCTGTTCGAGCAGGTCGACGAACGTGTCCCCCAGTTCGACCGGCGTGCGGAGGGCAAGCATGTTGACGAACATCCCGACGACGTCGTCGAGTTCGGGTGCGGATCGTCCGGCGACCGGGGTGCCGACCACCACGTCGGTGGTGTCGGACAGTCGCGCCAGGAGCACCGCGAGGGCGGCGTGCATGACCATGAACGGAGTGGCACCACTGCCACGTGCGAGTTCGGAGATCCGCCGGTACATCTCGGGGTCGAGTTCAGCGCGCACCCGGTCGCCTGCAGATCCGAGGATTGCGGAACGTGGGTGGTCGGTGCAGAGCTCGAGGCTTCCGGGGATTCCTTCGAGGGTCTCGGTCCAGAAGGCGAGCTGCCGACCCGCGAGAGAACGCGGGTCCTCGTCGGATCCCAGGAGCTCGCGCTGCCAGAGTGTGTAGTCGGCGTACTGGACGGGCATCGGGACCCAATCGGGTCGAGCACCTCCACTGCGCGCGGTGTATGCGGATACGAGGTCGCGCACGAGCGGGGCGAGCGACGATCCGTCACCGGCGATGTGATGCATCACCAGAGCGAGAATGTGTTCACTCGGACCGGTCGCGAGAATGTATGCGCGCACGGGGACCTGCGTCGTGACGTCGAACGCTTCACCCGTGAGCTCAGCGAGTCGCTGCGGAAGGTCCTCTGCCTGCACGGTTTCGACGGCCACATCGAATTCGACGGCGGCAGGCTCGAGGATTCTCTGTTCACCGACGCCGTCGATTTCGGGGTAGACCGTACGCAGGGTCTCGTGCCTCCCGACGATATCGGCGAGCGCGGTGCGCATCGCGTCCACATCGAGATGGCCCGTGAGCCGCACCGCGAGCGGAATGTTGTAGAGCGAAGACTGCGGTTCCAGGCGGTTGAGGAACCACATGCGTTGCTGAGCGTAGGACAGCGGCAGGTGATCGGGCCTGGTCCGAGGCGCAAGGAGCGCGGGTCCGGTCGACGGCGCAGCGTCCACATGTGCCGCCAGGGCCGCCACCGTCGGCTCGTCGAACAATGCCGCCGCCGTGACCGTGACACCGAGTTCGGATCGGAGGCGACCGACCACCCTTGTTGCGAGCAGGGAGTTTCCGCCGAGGTCGAAGAAATCGTCACCCCGACCGACCCGCTCGACACCGAGCACATCCGCGAACACCGCCGCCACCGCGATCTCCGTCGCCGACTCCGGTGCCCGGAACTCGGTGACCACCGGCCCCGGATCGGGAAGCGCCGAGCGGTCGAGCTTTCCGGACGGCGTCAGCGGGAGGCGGTCGAGGGGGATGATCGCCGAGGGAACCATGTAGGCAGGCAGACTGGCTGCCGCCGTGCCGGTGAGTTCTCGGATATCGAGTTGCGTGTCGGCCCCGTACACATACGACACCAACTGCGTCTCACCGGCCGCAGTCGAACGCCCCACCGTCACCGCAAAATCCACACCCCCACACGACGACAACACCGCATCGATCTCACCCAACTCGATACGAAAACCACGCACCTTCACCTGAAAATCGTTGCGCCCCACATACACGATCCCCGACCGAGCATCACGCGGACCCCGCACCACATCCCCGGTCCGATACATCCGCACACCACCCGGCGCCGCCACAAACCGCGACGCCGTCAACCCCGCACGACCGTGATACCCCCGAGCCACCCCAGGACCCGACAGATACAACTCACCCGCCACACCCACCGGAACCACATGCAACCGCGAATCCAACACATACCCAACAGAATTACGAATCGGAGCACCGATCGTCACCTGCTCACCCGGCACCAACGGATCCGACATCGTAATCACGATCGTCGTCTCCGTCGGACCGTACACATTGAAAAACCGACGACCAGGCGCCCACCGCGCCACCAGATCCGGCGGACACGCCTCCCCACCCACCGCCACACACCCGAGCACATCCAACCCCGACGGATCCACCGACGCCAACGCAGCCGGCGTCACAAACGCATGAGTAACCCCATGACGCACAACAAGATCCGCAAACTCCACACCGCCATACACCGACGTCGGCGCCACCACCATCGTCGACGACGCCCCCACCGCCAACAACAACTCCATCATCGACGCATCGAAACTCGGCGACGCAAAATGCAACGTCCGCGACGCCGCACTCAACCCGTACCGCTCCACCTGCTCAGCACAGAAATTCGCCAAACCCGAATGCGTCACCACCACACCCTTGGGCCTACCCGTCGACCCCGACGTATAGATCACATACGCCGCATGCTCGACCCGCAACGTCCGAACCCGCTCATCGAACATGACGGGGGTAGACGGCAGTGCGGCGAGCGCGGCCTCGGTCGCCGGTATATCGACGAGGATGACGTCGGCATCGGTCGCTATTGTCTTCGCGTGCGCCGACAGAGTCAGGACGAGACCGCAGCTGGAGTCGGCAAGCATGTACTCGATGCGGTCGGCCGGGTAGTTCGGGTCGACGGGAACGATTGCGGCACCCGTCTTCGCGACGGCCCAGGTCGCGAGCACCGACTCGAGCGAGCGGGTCATGAGGATGGCCACGCGATCCTCCGGCCCCACACCGCGGCCGACCAGCAACCGCGCAAGCGCGGAGGAACGGGCATCGAGCTCGCGATAGACGAGGGCCCCGTCATCGGACACGATCGCCGGAGCGTCGGGGTCGCGTTCGACAGCAGCGGTCAGCAAGTGCGGGAGCAGCGGAACCGGAGCATGTCGCCGCGTTCGTCTGATACGACCGTTTCGACGGCTGACGTCACGGCCCGCGTTGCTCGAATCGACATCCCCGGACTCGATGACCTTCACCGTCATACCACTCCCCGTTCTGCACCGGGGCGGAATGCGTTCGTGGGCAGCGCGTTCGGCGATACACACGGGTCGAGTGCTGTTACGTGAACGAGGCCCCCGACAAACCGGGTCACGTGCACCGACCATTGCGAGTCTTACACGAGAACACTGCCTCTTCCACTCGAATGGCGTCTGGCCTATTCGACATCCACTGAAAGAGTGAACAATTCGGACATTTCGTTGACCGTGATCCATGCCTCCACGAGGGGCCCGATCACCCTACACGCATCGGTTCCCGTCAGCTCCCAGTGGGATGCCTCGACCTCGTAACGATGCACCTCGCCCGCCACGAACGCGGACCAGTCGAGAAGGGAATGATCCGCTCCCGGTGCGGATCCCCGAGCTGCCACGAAGAGCAGATCCCCCGAGAAACAACCCGGCCGATGCTCCGCGAGAACGTCGAACGACCGCCCGATCCCTTCGAGGAAGTCGGCCGTCGTCGGAACCCCGTCGACACCCGCGTCCAATTCGCGTGTGATATCTGCCACCACATCATCCCCGCGGAGTAGGCCTGGCCCTACACCGCCCTGCAATGCTGCGAGGGCGACCTGCTCGACGTCGACGGGCGCCTCCAACGGCACGGGAACCTGCGTATCGAGCAGAATCAACGAGGCCACCGCGTCGCCGCTCCGCTGCAACTGCACGGCCATCTCGTGGGCGATCACGCCGCCCATCGACCACCCGGCGAGATGGACAGATCCATGCGGCTGCAGGCGACGAACCTCGGACACGTAGAGCCGGGCCCATTCCTCGATCGATTCGGGCATTGCGCCGGTACCGGACAATGCGGGCGATTGGAGTCCGTAGACGGGTCTGCCCTCCGGCACATACTTCGCCAATTCCGCGAAGCTCCATGCGAGGCCGACCACGGGGTGCACGAAGAAGACCGCTTCGAGGCCCGGATCGCCGGCACGGAGCGAAATGACCATGTCGAATGCGCCACCCGAGGCGGGTTCGTCGGCCTCTGCCAGTGATTCGATGCGGGCAGCCAACTCCTCCACCGACCCCACCTCGAACACCACCGACACCGGCACCCGCACACCCACCACCGACGACAACCGCGCCACCAACCGCGTCGCGCCCAACGAATTCCCCCCCAAATCCACAAACGAATCATCCAAACCGACCCGCTCCACCCCCAACACCGACGCCACCACCGACGCCACCGACACCTCCACCACAGACCGCGGCGCCCGAAACTCCCGCACCGCGAACACCGGCTCCGGCAACGCCCCCCGATCCACCTTCCCCACCGGAGTCAACGGCACCTCATCGAGCACCACCACCAACGCCGGCACCATATACCCCGGCAACACCCCCGACACCTGCTCACGCACCACACCCGACCCGAGCACCACACCCGACTCCGGCACCACATACGACACCAACGCCGACTCCCCCGACGCCAACACCGACCCCACCGTCACCGCAAAACCCACCCCCGGCAACGACGCCAACACCGCATCGACCTCACCCAACTCGATACGAAAACCCCGCACCTTCACCTGAAAATCGCTACGCCCCACATACTCCAACACCCCACCCACACCACGACGAACCACATCCCCCGTCCGATACATCCGCCCACCCGACACCGAAAACGGATCCGCCACAAAACGAGACGACGTCAACCCCACCCGACCGTGATACCCCCGCGCCACCTGCGCCCCCGCCACATACAACTCCCCCACCACACCATCAGCCACCGGACGCAAACGCTCATCCAGCACAAAACACCCCACCCCCGCAATCGCCGACCCGATCGACACCACCGAACCCGGCACCAACTCCGCCGAACTCGTCGCCAAAATCGTCGTCTCCGTCGGACCATACGCATTGAAAAAACGTCGCACACCCGGAACAGACCACCGCCGCACCAACTCCGGCGTAAACGACTCCCCCGCCACCACCACCGACACCAACGAATCCAACCCCACCGGATCCATCGACCCCAACGCCCCCGGCGTCATGAACACATGCGACACCCGCTCCGCCGCAATCAACTCCGCCAACTCCACACCACCACCGACACCCGCCGGAGCCACCACCACCGACGCCCCCGCCGAAAACCCCACCAACAACTCCAACAACGACACATCGAAACTCGGCGAACACACATGCAACACCCGCGACGACGCATCCACCCCGAAATGCTCACGCTCAGCCGAAATCAACGACGCCACACCAGCATGCGACACCACCACACCCTTAGGCCGCCCCGTCGACCCCGACGTATAAATCATCCACGCCGCATCCGCCAACTCCACCGACCGCACCCGATCCACATACGACACCGGACGCGACGACAACCCCCCCACCTCAGAAACCAACCCCACATGATCGAACACCACCACCGGCACCGCAGACGGACACGACACAGACACCACATCGACCACCGACGACACCGTCACCACCAACACAGCACCCGAATCAGCCACCATGAACTGCACACGCTCAACCGGATACCCCGGATCCACCGGCACAAAAGTCGCCCCCGACTTCACCACCGCCCACAACACCACCACCGACTCCCACGAACGCGGCACCGCCACCACCACCGCATCCCCAGGACCCACCCCCCGAGAAATCAACCACCGAGCCCACCGCGACGAACACTCATCAAGCTCCCGATACGACCACGACCGACCCCCCGCCACCACCGCCACCGCATCACCACACGACTCCACCGCAGACACCAACAACTGCGGCAACACCACACCACGACCACGCCCACCACGACGCTCACCACGCGCAGCACGTTCGACCCGAGGAGTCCGACCGCCATGTCGCGCTTCTGCCGTCTCGATCTGCTCAACCGAACGCGCCCCCCGGGCAGCACTTACCACGAATCGACTCCTTCCGGACGAGCAACCCCGACGTTGCTCGACCGCAAGCCAAGTTACCGTTCGGTCACTTCACTCGCACTACCCACGGATCAGCCGGAGCGACAGTTTTGCCTGCCAGAGGACCCGAAACAACGCCATCTTCCCGGGCGTGGCGGTCGGTGACGATCACAGCCGCGAGGTCCTCGGAGTCGGACAGAGACGACACGTCGACGGAGGGCACGAACACGTGGCTGACCCACTCGTCGAGTGCCAACGCGCCGAGATCATCGTCTCGACCAGGAACAACGACCACCGCACCGGCAACGGCCGCGGCCAATACCGCGAACACCGTCCATCGATCGACCTCCGATCTGTGCGGGAGGACGCGCGAATCGTAGGTCAGGGCCAGTTCCTCCTGCCCCCGACGCAACGCGGCAACCACCTCACCATGGCTGAGATGCACATCACCGAAGCGCAACGCCCGGTCACCGGGACCGAGCACCTCGGGACGATCTGTGTAGCCGAGTGATCGTCCGGACAGCCCGGCCACCGCCGCAGCGACCACCGGATCATCGATCGAGATCCACGTCGACTCGGCAGCAGTTGCCGTCTCCGTGAGCTCTCCAGCCCTCTCGGCCGTGGACAGCCCCCAGCGCGCGGGCGTCTGCCGGCCGACGGATACCGCGGCCCCCGACTTCGCCACCGCCCACAATGCGACCACCAGATCCACACCGACCGGAAGGTCCACGGTCACGACATCGCCCGGCACCGCGCCGAGGGAGATCAGATATCTCGCCCACTGCGAGGAGCGCGCTTCGATCTCCGCGAAGCTCGATTCCGTATCGCCGAAGACGACGGCGGGAGCGTCCGGATCCGATTCGACGGCAACCTGGAGTTCCTGCGCGATGGTGCGGTCCACGCTCGTCTGCGTCGCAGGCAATATTGCCGGTGCCGCAGTGATGCTGACGGAACGCTCACGTTCCGTGCGGATATCGATGTCACCGACCACCGATGCGGCGTCGGCCGCAACCGCATCGAGAATCGTCACGAATCTGCCTGCGAAGGTGTCGATGGTGCCCGCATCGAACAGGTCGGTCGCGTAGGTGACAGCGATTGCGAGCCCTCCGGTCGCACCGTCGGCCCCTTCCCGCGGCTCCACAGTGACCTGCAGGTCGAACTTCGCTGCCAGCTCTCCACCGTCGAGGGCTTCGACGATCAGACCTGGAAGTTCGAGTCGCGCCGGTTCGATGTTCTGGAACGACAACACCGTCTGAAACACGGGATGTCGCGCTGCCGATCGTGCTGCGACGACCTCGTCGACGATCCGCTCGAACGGCACATCGGCGTTCGCGAACGCCTCGAGATCCGTAGCACGGGCAACATCGAGGACCGAATCGAAGGAGGCGCCGGGGTCGATGTCGGTGCGCAATGCAAGTGTGTTGACGAACATGCCGACGACATCATCGAGCGCGCGTGCGCCACGTCCGGCCACGGGCGTGCCGACGACGATGTCGCGTGAGCTGCTCAGCCGCGACAACAACACAGCAAGCGCCGAGTGCACCACCATGAACAATGTGGACCGGTGTGCCGCCGCGAGTTCGTCGAGGCGGCGGCGGGTTGCTGCACTCACCTCGGTGATGTGCGTGGCACCGCGCAGGCTGGGTGTCGCGGGCCTCGGCCGATCGGTGGGCACGTCGAGCAGGTCGGGGACCTCCGCGAGACGCTCACGCCAGTACGCAAGCTGAAGGCCTGCCGGCGACTGCGGGTCGTCGGCGTCGCCGAACACTTCCTGCTGCCACAGTGCAAAGTCTGCGTACTGGACCTCGAGGTCGTCGGCGGCGGGAGCCACCCCTGAGAGCCGCGCCACGTAGGCCGACATCAGATCGCGGGCGAGCGGCGGCAAAGACGCGCCGTCGGCCGAGATGTGATGGACCACGAGCGCAAGGACGTGGTCGTCGGACGCAACACTCACAAGACGCCCGCGGACCGGAACCTCCGTGGCAACGTCGAATCCCTGGGAGACCACCTCGACGACCGCTGCGAATGCGTCCGTGTCGGATGCGACGCTCACCGTCGTGAGGGCATCCACTGCGTCGGCTTCCAGGATCTTCTGGTGGGGGCCCTGCTCGTCCTGCGGATAGACCGTGCGCAGCGACTCGTGTCGTTCGACGATGTCGCGAACCGCAGCAGCCAACGCTGCGGTGTCGAGGTCTCCGCGCAATCGGATGGCGAGTGGAATGTTGTAGGTCGCCGATCCCGGGTCGAGCTGGTTCAGCACCCACATGCGCTGCTGCGCCAGTGACAACGGAATCCGGTCCGGCCGTGGTCCGCGCACCAGTTCGGGGAGGGCCCTGCCGCCGCGACCGGAATCGGCTCGCGCCGCAAGACCTGCGACAGTGGGTTCCTCGAACAATTCACGGATCGCGAGGGTGGCGCCCAGCGCCTCGTTGATCCGTGCGATCACTCGTGTCGCGATGAGTGAGTTGCCGCCGAGGTCGAAGAACGAATCGTCCGCGCCGACCTTCTCGACGTCGAGTACCTGTGCCAGGATCTGCGCCACCACGCGTTCGGACTCCGTCACCGGTTCCCGGTAGTCGTCGCCGACGGCGTCGATTCGCGGAGCCGGCAGAGCGGATCGGTCGAGTTTTCCGTTGACGGTCAGGGGCAGCGCGTCGAGCACGGTCACGATGTCGGGCACCATATATCCGGTCAGGAACTCCGACACACGGGTACGTACCTCTGCCGCAACCACGGTCTCACCGGCGCGCGGCACGACGTAGCCGACGAGACGCTCACCGAGACCGTCATCTCGAACCAGAGCGACGGCATGCGCAACTCCTGGTGCCTGCAGCAGCGCCGCCTCGATCTCGCCGAGTTCGATGCGGAATCCGCGCAGTTGCACCTGCGAGTCACTGCGACCGGCATATTCGAGGATGCCGTCGGAGTTCCAGCGGGCGATGTCGCCGGTGCGGTAGAGCCTGGCGCCACCGAACGGATCCGCGACGAACCGCACTGCCGTCAGATCGGGACGACCGAGGTATCCGCGCGACAACTGGTCGCCGGAGACGTAGACCTCCCCGGGGACGCCCGTCGGCACCGGCTGCAGCCGCCGGTCGAGCACCCGCACCGTGAGTCCGGGCAGGGATCGTCCGATCGCACTCGCCGCTCCGGCCTGCGCATGAGCGGGTTCGATCGGGTGGAACGACACGTGCACGGTCGTCTCGGTGATGCCGTACATGTTGATCATGCGGGGCGAGACGGGATGCCGGTCGAACCAGCCCTCGAGTCGTCCCGGATCGAGCGCCTCGCCGCCGAACACCACGTACCGCAATGTCGACGGCGCAGCCTCTATCTCACTCGCGGCGAGGACGCGGTCGGCCTCGTCGAACTGGTAGAACGCCGACGGCGTCTGATTGAGGACCGTCACGCCTTCGGTGCGCACCAGAGCGGCGAACAGTTCCGGCGACCGCGACGTCGGGTAGTCGACGACGACGAGCCGGCCGCCGTGGAGCAGCGGGCCCCACAGTTCCCACACCGAGAAATCGAATGCGTACGAGTGGAACAGAGTCCACACGTCATCCGATCCGAAACCGAACAGTGGTTCTGCGTTCTCGAAGAGCGTGAGCACGTTGCGATGGGTGATACCGACGCCTTTGGGACGGCCCGTGGAACCCGAGGTGTAGATGACGTAGGCGAGATCATCGGGACTCAGTGGTGAGAGACGGTCCGCGTCCGTGAGCGGACCCGGCGCGACCGACTCCGCGACCTCGTCCGCGCCGTCGATATGCACGACGTCGATTCCACTGTCCCACAGCACCTTCGCATCACCGTCCCGCCCGATCGCGTCGGAGGTGACGATCACGCGGGGGCGGGCATCATCGAGCATGTACCGGATGCGATCCTGCGGGTAGGTCGGATCGACCGGCAGGTAGGCCCCGCCCGACTCGATCACAGCCAGAAGCGCGACGACGAGATCGATCGAGCGCGGCAACGCCACCGCCACGAGAGACCCCGGACCGACGCCCGCGGCGACGAGACGACGCGCCATCCGGTTGGCCCGGATCGAAAGTTCGGCATAGTCGACGGTGGTGCCGTCGAAGCTGATCGCCGGCGAAGTTCGGTGACCGAGCACGGATTCGGCCAGGCGATCGGCCAGCGTGACCGGAGGCCGTGCCGCAGACCCGGCGCCGAGCGAACTCCAGTCGGTCAGGATCCGGTCGCGTTCGCGTTCTTCGAGTAGCGGCAGATCCGCGATGGAGGTCCGCTCGTCGGAGACCACCGCACCGAGGATCCGCTCGAACCTGCGCGCGAGGCTTTCCACTGTAGTGTCGTCGAACAGCTCTGTTGCGTAGTTGAATTCGACGGCGAACCCACCGGGTGCGCCATCCGGGCCGGTAATGTCGGCGACGGTGACCTGGAGGTCGAATTTTGCTGTCGCCACGTCGAATTCGACACCCGCGATACTCAGTCCGGCCAGCTCGAGGTTCGACACGTCCATGTTCTGGAACGTCAGCATCACCTGGAAAAGCGGGTGACGGGCTTGCGAGCGCGGCGGGTCGAGCACCTCCACGAGGCGCTCGAACGGGATGTCCGCGTGCACGAATGCATCCAGATCCGCAACACGCACCCGTCCCAGCACGTCTTCGAACGACTCCCCACCGTCGATCTCGGTGCGCAGCACGAGCGTGTTGACGAACATGCCGATCACGTCGTCCAGGGCGGCCTCGCCGCGTCCGGCAACGGGCGTGCCGATCGCGATGTCCTCGGTACCGCTCATCCTCGCGAGCAACACAGCAAGTGCGGCATGAACGACCATGAATTCCGTTGCGCCACTGCGACGTGCGAGATCAGCAATACCTGCACGCAGGTCGCGGTCGAGATCGACACGCAGCGATGCACCGCGGTTGCTCGCCACTGCGGGTCGCGGGCGATCGACGGGAAGCGGGAGCTCTTCCGGCAGGTCGGCGAGGGTCCGGCTCCAGAACTCCACCTGCTTCGACATCAGTGAGTCGGGATCGGATTCGTCGCCGAGCACTTCCCGCTGCCACAGGGTGTAGTCCGCGTACTGCACTTCCAGCGGAGTCCACGACGGCTCGTTCCCCGAGAAATGTGCGTCGTATGCAGTGATCACGTCGCGCACCAGTGGCCCGATCGAGTACCCGTCGGCGGAGATGTGATGCACGACCACAACCAGCACGTGCTCGCGCTCCGACACCTCGAGCAGACGCACCCGGAGTGGAACGTCACGAGTGACATCGAATCCGGTGGTCACGATCTCCGCGATACGATCGGGTACCTCGTCTGCGGACAGCGGGTCGGACGCCACGTCGAGTCGGGCCTCCGATGCCGGATGAACCTGCTGGTAGCCGGTACCGTCAATCTCCGGATATACGGTTCTCAGCGATTCGTGCCGGGCGACGACGTCGTTGATCGCTGCGCGCAATGCGGCATGATCCAGCTTTCCGGAGAGCCTGATGGCCATCGGAATGTTGTCGACGAACGACTCCGGCTGCAGGCGGTTGAGGAACCACATGCGCTGCTGCGCCAACGACAACGGCACGCGATCCGGACGCTCCCGCGCTTCCAGCGGCACCGAATTGTCGCCGGCCGCCAGTGATTCGATGCGGGCAGCCAACTCCTCCACCGACCCCACCTCGAACACCACCGACACCGGCACCCGCACACCCACCACCGACGACAACCGCGCCACCAACCGCGTCGCGCCCAACGAATTCCCCCCCAAATCCACAAACGAATCATCCAAACCGACCCGCTCCACCCCCAACACCGACGCCACCACCGACGCCACCGACACCTCCACCACAGACCGCGGCGCCCGAAACTCCCGCACCGCGAACACCGGCTCCGGCAACGCCCCCCGATCCACCTTCCCCACCGGAGTCAACGGCACCTCATCGAGCACCACCACCAACGCCGGCACCATATACCCCGGCAACACCCCCGACACCTGCTCACGCACCACACCCGACTCGAGCACCACACCCGACTCCGGCACCACATACGACACCAACGCCGACTCCCCCGACGCCAACACCGACCCCACCGTCACCGCAAAACCCACCCCCGGCAACGACGCCAACACCGCATCGACCTCACCCAACTCGATACGAAAACCCCGCACCTTCACCTGAAAATCGCTACGCCCCACATACTCCAACACCCCACCCACACCACGACGAACCACATCCCCCGTCCGATACATCCGCCCACCCGACACCGAAAACGGATCCGCCACAAAACGAGACGACGTCAACCCCACCCGACCGTGATACCCCCGCGCCACCTGCGCCCCCGCCACATACAACTCCCCCACCACACCATCAGCCACCGGACGCAAACGCTCATCCAGCACAAAACACCCCACCCCCGCAATCGCCGACCCGATCGACACCACCGAACCCGGCACCAACTCCGCCGAACTCGTCGCCAAAATCGTCGTCTCCGTCGGACCATACGCATTGAAAAAACGTCGCACACCCGGAACAGACCACCGCCGCACCAACTCCGGCGTAAACGACTCCCCCGCCACCACCACCGACACCAACGAATCCAACCCCACCGGATCCATCGACCCCAACGCCCCCGGCGTCATGAACACATGCGACACCCGCTCCGCCGCAATCAACTCCGCCAACTCCACACCACCACCGACACCCGCCGGAGCCACCACCACCGACGCCCCCGCCGAAAACCCCACCAACAACTCCAACAACGACACATCGAAACTCGGCGAACACACATGCAACACCCGCGACGACGCATCCACCCCGAAATGCTCACGCTCAGCCGAAATCAACGACGCCACACCAGCATGCGACACCACCACACCCTTAGGCCGCCCCGTCGACCCCGACGTATAAATCATCCACGCCGCATCCGCCAACTCCACCGACCGCACCCGATCCACATACGACACCGGACGCGACGACAACCCCCCCACCTCAGAAACCAACCCCACATCATCGAACACCACCACCGGCACCGCAGACGGACACGACACAGACACCACATCGACCACCGACGACACCGTCACCACCAACACAGCACCCGAATCAGCCACCATGAACTGCACACGCTCAACCGGATACCCCGGATCCACCGGCACAAAAGTCGCCCCCGACTTCACCACCGCCCACAACACCACCACCGACTCCCACGAACGCGGCACCGCCACCACCACCGCATCCCCAGGACCCACCCCCCGAGAAATCAACCACCGAGCCCACCGCGACGAACACTCATCAAGCTCCCGATACGACCACGACCGACCCCCCGCCACCACCGCCACCGCATCACCACACGACTCCACCGCAGACACCAACAACTGCGGCAACACCACACCACGACCACGCCCACCACGACGCTCACCACGCGCAGCACGTTCGACCCGAGGAGCCCGAGGGGCACGCGCCTGGCGGGGTGCACGCCCGCCGCTGCGATCGGCATTGCGGCTGCGGGTGCCTTCCGCCGGACGCTCGGCGCTCGATTCGGGTACTGTCTGCTGCGGGTCGTTCGACTGCGTGGCATTATCCGGAGTAACCCCATCCGAGCCGCCGTCGTGTCGTGAACGCATGTAAAAGCCCACACCCTTCGCTTTCGGTACCTCTGAGCTCGCCTGATCCGAACCGAGCCAGCATAGTCATCCGGATCGGCGAGCATTCCTTACCCGTTAGTAACCTCTTGGTTGATCTCTCCGGGCAGCTTCGACGTTACCGTCGAGCGCACTGGCGTCCGGCCGATGGACGACCGTGGGGCCGCCTCTCGGCGGCCCCACGGGTATCAGTGCTGGTCAGTAGCGATGTGCACGTGATGTGCACTCCGCCACTGTGCGAGAACTCCCGCGGGAGCTTCGTCGAGCACCACCACCACCGCGAGGTCCTCGAGGCCTGGTTCCAGGGTCTCCAAGGACGACGCAGGCAGATGCGCGTGCGTGACCCATTCGTTGTAGAGGACGCCGTCGAGGTCTTCACCACCCACGATGCCCTCGGGTACCAGGACGACGACGGCCCCGGCGGCGGTGACGAGCAGCTGTTCGAGCGCCAGTGCCTCCGCACCCGCGCCGTCGATCCCTGCGCGCGCGACCGCGACGCTCCGGGACTCGTAGGTCATCGAGTACCGATCTCGGAGGGTGCCGAGCAGGTCGACCAGTTCTTCGTTCGACAGTGTCCGCGAATCGAGAACCACCGCCGGGTCCGAAGGCTCGACCGGACGCACACGATCGGCATAGGTGACGGGGTCCGACGGCATTGCTGCGACGTCCTGCGCAACGCCCTCGCCATCGACCACGAGCCATTCTCCGACGGGCTCGCCGTCCGTAACGGAGGCGATGGTCAAGCCCAGCACCGCACCCGACTGCAGGGCAGTGGTCCACCGCTGCGGATCGACCACTGTCAGGGCAGCGCCGGTCTTCGCGACCGCCCACTGCGCAACCACCGAGTGCACCGACCTCGGCATCGCGATCGACACGACGTCGCCGGTGCCGAGACCGCGCGCGATGAGCACACGTGCAAGCTGCGACGACCGCTCGTCGAGTTCCCGATACGAGAACTCTCTTCCTTCCTCGCCGGTACCGGCGTCCGCCGGTACGGCCAGAGCCGGCGCGGACGGATCCTCCTCGATGACCTCACCGAGGACGGTGGCCAGCGTGCGCGCCGCCGACACGACGACCGGAGCCGCCGGCCCCGACTCCTCGACGATGCGCGCCGCCTCGTCGGCACCGAGCAGGTCGATGTCTCCCACCGGCGAATCCGGGTCGGCAACGAACGCGTCGAGCACCCGAACGAACTGTTCGGAGACCCGCGAGATGGCGGCTTCGTCGAAGAAGCGCTCGAGGTACTTGAACGTGAAGTCGATCGCGGTGTCCGCCACGGTGAGCAACGTGATCGGGTAGTGCGTCGCATCCTTGACGCCCACACCGGTGATGGTCATCCCGTCGATCGAGCCTGCCGCGTCGGACAGCGCTTCGCGGTCGATCGGATACGACTCGAACACCAACAGTGAATCGAATCCGATCGGGGTGCCCGTGCGCTCCTCGATGTCGGACAAACCGACGTAATGGTGATCGAGCAGTCCGGCCTGCTCCGCCTGCAGACGGGTGAGCAGGGCCTCGACCGACTCGTCGGGGTCGGCGTTCACTCGCACCGGCAGGGTGTTGATGAACAGACCCACCATCGACTCGACACCGGGCAGGTCGGCGGGACGCCCCGAGACCGTCGCACCGAACACCACGTCGTCCCGTCCGGTCAGCCTGCCGGCAAGAACCGCCCATGCCGCCTGAACGAACGTGTTGACCGTGACGCCGAGTTGCCCCGCAAGTGAGGTCAACTGCGCGGTGCGTTCGGTGTCGTACAGCACCGACACCTTCGCGATCGTGTCGTTGTCCGCGTCGCGGACGACCGGCGCCAGGATCGTCGGATCCTCCAGCCCGCGCAACATGTCGGCCCACGCGTCGAGGGAGTCGTCCCGATTCTGCTCTGCCAACCACGACAGGAAGTTCCGGTACGACCGGACACGCGGCAGCAGCGACTGGTCCCCACGCAACACGTACAGCGCCATCAGGTCCTGCATGAGCAACGGCATCGACCAGCCGTCGAGCAGGATGTGGTGGCTCGTGACCGCGAGGTGGTACCGGTCGTCGGCTTCCTTGACGAGCAGGAACCGCATCAGCGGAGCGGTGTCCATGTCGAACCGGCGTGCCTGCTCGGCTGCGAGAACCTCCGCCAGTTCCGCCTCGCGGCGGTCTGCCGGTACAGCCCCGAGATCGACCTGCTTCCAAGGCAGTTCGACCTCGTCGAGCACCAACTGGACCGAGTCGCCCTCGTCGTCGGTGACGAACGCGGTGCGCAGGTTCGGGTACCGGTCGAGCAGCGCCTGACCGGCGCCGCGCAGACGCTCGGCATCGACAGCACCTTCGAGATCCAGCACGGCCTGCATCGTGTACACATCGACGTGACTCTCGTCGGTCATCGAGGCATGGAACAGCAGACCGGACTGCAGCGGCGAGAGCGGCCACACGTCGCCGAGTGCCGGGTACCGGTGCTCCCAATGTTCGATCTCGGCCTGATCGAGGTCGACAAGCGGCAGATCCGACGGGGTGAGGCCACCCGCATCCGGCCCCGTCGCGTACTGCGCGAGCGCGCTCAGCGCCGCAATCCAGTGCTGTGAGAGTTCGTCGACGTCGTCACGGTCGAGCAGGCCCACCGGGAACGCGATGTTCGCGCCCAGCTGAGGACCGTCCGGGCCGTCGCTGACCACGGCGTTGATGTCGACTGCCGCGTTCGCGGGCATGTCGGCGTCCTGGGTCACGTCGAGCTTGCCGAGGGCGTCCGTCGGTGCCCACCCGATCGCCGCCAACTCCTCCGGCACATCCGCAGCAGACACCCGCCCCAGATAGTTGAAACTGATCTGCGGCGACTTCACCAC